>CALMBI010000188.1 GCA_937860115.1 uncultured Arcobacter sp.
GTGTGAAAAATATAAACTTCAATTATGAAAATAACACAACAAGATATGGCGAGAATGTTTAAAGTTACTCCAATGACACTTAGAAATTGGAAAAAAGATAAACCTAAATTGTATGAAATGATTATGAAAGGGTTTGCTTTTGATGAGATAGTAGAAGCTTCAAAAGAGAGTTATCAAAAAGCTCAAGCACTTCAGGACAAATTCACTCTTCATAAATAATAAATTTTTTCTCGCTCCCACTCTTTGCAAATAGCAATGCATATCTCTAAATATTACCACATCTTTTCGATTTTTTCCTTCATTTTTAGAATTTTTGGCTACTATTTTTAAATCATACAAAATCATTTTAGGAAACTTTACTTTTGAAGATACTACTCGCTTTATTTCTATCCCTTGCAATTCATCTTGGTGTATTAGGTTATCTCTCATACCATAAAAAAGATGAACTCAAAATCGAACAACAAAAAGCTAAAAAAACCCATATCAATTATGTAAAACTTCTTCCAAACAATCAACAAGAACTTCCTAAAAAAATAGTCCAAAATAAGCCAATCAAAGAGATTTTCAAAGAAAGAATAGCTCCAAAACAAAATCCACCTAAAATTGTAGAGCTTCCAAAAGAGACTAAAGTTTTTGAACTACCACCAAAAATGGTGCCAAAAGAGCAACTAAAAGCTATCGAGCAACCTACTTCAAAACCAATTGTAAATGAGATTCCAAAAACAGAAACAAAAAAAGCTGAACAACAAAAGCCCCAAGAAAATATCGATAAAATTACAAAAAGCTACCTTGAACTCTATAAAGATGATTTTGATAGTTTTGCACCTGAAACAAAAGTTTTTTTGGTTAAAAACCTCAAAGATATAGGAAGGATCACCCAAAGATTTTTGATCTATCCACTTTTAAGTATACAAGCACGTCAAAGTGGAATCAATGTGGTTGAATTCACACTCCATCCAAATGGAAAAATAACAGAACCAAAAATAATTAAAAGTTCAAAATATTACATATTAGATGATAATTCGATCGAAACGATCAATCAAGCTTATAGGGATTATCCTCGCCCTGACAAGCCAACCATTATTAGAATTTATGTAAAATACGAGCTCATTTAAAAAAGGAAAAACATGGATATATTACAATTTTTAGAGAAAGGTGGAGTGATAGTGTATATCCTCATACTTATCAATATAGTAGGCTTTACACTTATCTTTACTGAGCTATTTAATATTTACAAATTTAAGAAACATATAGCTCAATCGATCGATTATATATTTCAAAGAGTCCAAAATAATCATGAGGATCTTCTTGATATGATAGTACAACAAGAGATAAAAAAACTCGAATTTGGACTCAATACAATAAAAATAATAGCTACTATTGCTCCACTTCTTGGACTTTTAGGGACTGTTGTTGGAATATTTACATCGTTTGATGAGATAAGTAAAGTGGGACTTGATGATCCTATGAATTTTTCTAGTGGTATATCTGTTGCCTTGATCACCACAATAGTAGGGCTTGTGGTATCGATTCCTCATTATATTTTTTATAATTATTTTATAGGAACTTTAGATAACACAGAGATCACTCTTAAAAGTGAAGTACTTAATAAACTATGAAAAGAAGAGAGCCACTTACACTTGATCTGACACCACTTATCGATGTGGTGTTTATCTTAATTATTTTTTTTATCGTTAGTTCATCATTTAAGAAAGAGAATTACGCGCTTAATCTCACCCTCCCTCAAGGGACACATGCAGCTAAAATGATTGAACAAAATATTGTCACAATTGAGCTCAATCAAAATGATATCGCTTATAATGGTGAAAAAATAGATTTTATAAAACTTCAAGAAAAACTAGAAAAAATTGAGAAAAAAGATGAAGCTATAACTGTTCAAATAGATAAGTCTGTACCCTATCA
>CALMBI010000189.1 GCA_937860115.1 uncultured Arcobacter sp.
AGAGTCTAGATTATATCTAACTTTTAATATATTTCTGATCAGTTCAAACAGATAAATATAAGAGAATTTATTCTTGTGTAAAATTCTCTTTTTTTGAGAGTGTAAAATTAACCACTAATGCCATAAATGGTACAATCAAAAATCCTATCAGATAAACTATTGGATCAAGTATATGGTTGTTTTTAAGTCCAAAAAATCCAAATACAAGTAAAAGATAACCCACCACTCGATAGATCGATGTAGCTGCTCCAAAACTTTTCATTGTATTTTGTATACTATCTTTGATATTGTGTTTTTTCTTTTCATCTTGAATTATTTGTTTTATCTCTTCTTCACTCAATTCATTCTCATTTATTTCACTATACAAATCAAATTTATCATCAATTTGATCAACAGTATCCCTTTCATGCTGATCTTTAATGATATAGTTTTCACTTTGTTTTATAATATTTTTTCTATATCCTATAAATGATCCAATTACTATAAAAAATGAGCTTAGAAAAGCTACTTGAAGATTTATAAATCCATTGAATCCAAAAAATATTATCCCTATGATTGAAAAAATAATATTAATTACAAAAAAGATTTTTATTAGATCACTTATCTTCATCTATCTTATTGATTCCATGTTCTGCTTGATATTTATATTTTGGATCATCTGCAAGTTCGTCAAGTGATTTTTTTGCTCTTTGGTACGCTTTATATACATTTAAAAAAGCAGCTCCTACTCCATATCCTACACCAAGCCATAATGTCCAACCATATCCTGTCCAATCTTTAAGTAATATCCCTAAACCAACCCCAAGTGCAATCGCAACAACTATTGAAATTCCCAAAGATAAACTATCAAGTGCTTCTAATTTATCTTTATGTTTTGGTTTTTCCTCCATTGTAAAAACCTCTTCATTATCTTTTTTGATCTCTTCCATCTATTCTCCATTTTGATTATTTTTTGATAAATTTAACTCAGTATTAACTATTTATATTAGAGTATATCAAGTTATCACTTAAGAGA
>CALMBI010000190.1 GCA_937860115.1 uncultured Arcobacter sp.
TTGGTTCTTTTTTAATACGATAAAAAAGAGCAAGATCACTTTCTCTTGTATTTTTTAGCATAAACTCTTTAAATGGTTTTACACTTTTTTCTATGGCAACTTCATACGTAATATTTTTATCCATATAAGGTTTGATACCATCATCCCATGCTGTTTTTCCATATGGTTGCATAATAAAAAATGTCATAACTAATGCAAGAGAAATGATCACTTGGTTTGGAGGGGACTGTTGTAGGCCCATAGCTTGTCTTAAAAGACCAAATACTATAAAGCTTGTGGCCATCAAAAGAAGTGATGGTGCAAGGACAAAAAGAGCCAAAATAATAGCAATATTGATAGTTTTTACAAATTGTTCAGGTTGCTCAACTTGAGCGACGCTAAGATTAATCAAAGGTGCACCATCTGCTCCAAATAGAGCGATAGAAATACTTAATAGTATAATAATTATTTTCATTTATGAAACTCGATATTTAATTTATGACAAATCTTCATTCCATAAAGAAAGATAGTCCATGAGATATATATCCATAAAAACATAAACACCATAGCACTTAAAGTACCATAGATTGTGCTATAAGTAGATGAATATAAAATATAATAAAAAAAGATAGTCTTGGTTGTTTTTAAAATAATTAAAGTAAGTAAACCAGCTAAAAAAGCCGCTTTCATCGATACATGTTTGTTGACAGAAATTTTAAATAGATAGGTCATAAAACTGATCCCTAAAATAAAATCTAAAATCATCTTTGTATAAGTGCCTTCAAAAAAAGCTGCACTAAATGTATAAGTAACAAGAGCTAATGGGATTAGAAAAATGAAACTTATATATAAAAGTGACATTGCTACAAAAGATCTTTTTTCTGTTTCGTGTATTTTAGCGACAATATTTTCATAATCTTTAAAAAACATTGTAAAAACAAATAGAAGATAAAATAGTCCTAAAGTGCCAAGTTTATCAATATTCACTAGAAACTTTTCAATTGAAGATACAATTTGTTCTGATTTTGTTGGATTAATAAAATCTAATACATAAAACAAAAGCATTTGTATTTGGGATGCAAAAATATCATATGTTGACATAATTGCAATAATTAGAGCTAAAATAGGTAATATTGAAAATATTGTAAAAAAGCTTAGACTTGCAGCAAAATAAAATGTATCATCATCAAAAAACTCATAACTTTTTTTAAACAAAGTTATGAGTTTTTCTTTCATGGTTGGTGTTTTTGTTGTCACTATTAGAGAGCCATTTTAAAAGGATTTAAGATATTGTTTGGATCAAATGCTTTTTTGATACTTCTAAAGAGTTCCATTTCAGCTTCACTAAAAGCAATATGCATAAATGGAGCTTTACTAGTTCCTATTCCATGCTCACCACTTAAAGTACCACCAATATCAACTACAAATTGAAAAATCTCTTCGATAGCTTTATGTCCATCTTCCATCTCTTTTTCATTGTTTTTATCTTTTACCATGACGTTTACATGGATATTTCCATCTCCTGCATGCCCAAAACATGGTACTTTAAATCCATATTTATCACCAATAGCATAGATCCCCTCTAATGCTTCAGGGAGTTTACTTCTTGGTACTGAGATATCTTCATTGAGTTTTTTTGTTCCATAGATGGTTACCGCTGGAGATGCATTTCTTCTAGCATACCAAAGTTTTTTCCCTTCATCCTCATCTTTAGCGACAATAAAATCAACAGCACCATTTTCTTTAAAGGATTTTTCCAAAACTTCTAATTGGAAATCAACTTCATCCATCAAACTTCCATCAACATCACCAACTAATATTCCTCCAGCATTTTCTGGCAGATTAACATTGAGTTTTTGTTTTAAAGCTTGAATCACAAGATTGTCTAAAAATTCCATAGCAACCGGATTAGCACCACTTGCTAAAGATTTAAATACTGCATTCATTGCACTTGTAACATCTGGGAATATCCCCATATATGTTTTTTTGTGTTTTGGTTTTGGAATGAGTTTTAGAGTAATCTCTGTAATAACAGCTAAAGTCCCTTCACTTGCAATTAAAATTCCAGCAATGTTGTATCCAGCTACATCTTTGATAGTTTTTTTCCCAGCTTTGATAATTTCTCCATTTGGTAAAACCGCTTCAAGTGCCATTACATAATCTTTAGTGATACCATATTTTGCTGCTCTCATACCACCTGCATTTTCACTTACATTTCCACCAAGCGTTGAGTACTCTTCACTAGCAGGATCTGGTGGATAAAAAAGCCCAACAGCTTCAGCCGCTTTTTGTAGATCCATATTGACAAGTCCAGGTTGAACAACGGCAACCATATTTTGCATATCGATTTCAAGAAGTTTATTCATATGTCTTTCAAGTGATAAAATAATCCCACCACTTGCAGGTAGTGCACCCCCTGTAAATCCACTTCCAGCACCTCTTGGAACTACAATAATATTATGAGTATTGCAGTATTTTAAAATAGCACTGATGTCATGTTTGTTTCGTGGAAATAAAACAGCATCTGGCTCAAATCTTGTACGAGTTGCATCATAGCTATAAGCTATCATATGGGCTTTATCACTTTTGATATTTTCATTTCCAACAATATTTGATAATGCTTCTAAGTGTTTATTTTCCATCTTTTATCCCTAATAGTTTTTTGTAGTATTTGTTATAATCACCAATATTTTCTTCCCCAAAGAAGTTAAAAGTTCCAGTTTTAATCTCTTCAATATTTGCATAAAATGGTGAAGTTGTAGTGTTGTCTTCAAAAGTTATAGTTTGTTGATCAACAATCTTAAATGAGATAGCATCTATCATATTGAGTGTTTTATCTGTGATGATAAATATTCTTCCAAGATCATTTTGATGTGCAAAATCTAGTAAATCCTCTTTTTTTGGAGTTGGATTTTCATTTATTTTTAAATAAGCTGCAAAAAAGTCACTTTCTAAAAAATGTATGTTTGCATTTAATTTTTTAACATTTGATGATGCTTCAAAGTTTGGTGCTATCAAGAGAGCATTTTTGTAAAGGTGATTTATAATAAATTGATCCCCATCTTTTGGCTTTAGATTTGTTTTTGGTAAAGCGTCTTGCATTAAAATATTTTTGTATTGAAATTCTATTTTAGAGCTGTTTAGATCTGATGATACTACAGTTGCGTAACATAAAATTACACTGTTGTTTTTATTTTCAGTATTGATAATGATACCACTTTGACCAATTTGAAGATTTCCAACATTTATAGTTGCATCTTTTTTTGATGCATTCTTGATTTGTATAATTTGTTCTATAAAATCACCACCAAGAAGATTTCCAAAACATAATAAAAAAATATATACTATTCTCATTCTATCCCTTCGTTTAAAAATAATAGTGTATCGAAATATGCTTTATAAAATGGATAGGTAATAGTTAGAAAATCTTCTTTATCTTTGTATAAATTTAGATAGATTTGATGTTCTATATCTTTAGATTTAAGTGCGTGGCTAGATAAAAGGGTATCGTTAATACTTCCAAGATGTGTAGGGGCTATTAAAAATGTTTTTGTTGGATTGATATCTTTTATCAGATCGATCATAAAATAGTCTATATTTATAGGAACCATTAGACCTCCAGCTCCTTCTACAATAAGAAGATCACAGAAGTTCAATAGATACGTTATTTTATCTTTAATTAATTGTATATCTATATGTTTTGCATTATTTGCTACAAATGGAGCAGCGGAGAGTGAAAATTGATATGGGACTACATCATTTATTGTTACATTAAATTCTTTATTAAGTGATTTTGTAAGTTCTAGTAATTGTGAACCATCTTCAGGTATCGTTAGTACACCAGTTTCAATCGGTTTTAAATAACCCACTTTTTTCCCAAGTGAGGCGAATCTTTTTAAAAATATTTCACTTGCTTTTGTTTTGCCCACATTTGTATTTGTTGCTGTTATAAAATAGATCTCTTTCATAGGGGTATTGTAACAAATTTTGAATTATTTAAGGTGAAATTAATCGATAAAAAAATATAATTCGCATCCAAAATCAGTTGATAAAACAAAGGGTCATTAGCTCAGCTGGTTAGAGCACTCGGCTCATAACCGAGTGGTCGAAGGTTCGAGTCCTTCATGACCCACCACTTACAAAAGCCCAATCTATAGACTTCCGATAAGTTTTTAGGTTGGGCTTTTTTGTTTAAGGTTTACTTGGGGACACCTTACAAAACTTTTTACACTATTTCTCGAATTATTATTTGATTCCCATTTTCAAATTCAGCTTCATATTTTTCTTTCGTGTCTCAAGGGAACTGCTCACATGAGTAGGTAAGATTGAGAGTGGTTTTTAGTGGAAAATTCGGATAGAAAATTTTCAATTACAATTGTTGTTTAACAGCAAAAACGCTTGACATCAAATGAAGAATTTTATATACTAGAGGTAATTTTAAGACGTGAAATTATGAAAATACTTGAAAAAATCAAGCTAGAAAATTCCCTAGAACAAAATTTATCAACTCTTATAAATGCGATAAGGGGTTCTAAAAAACAAGATCAAAAAGAGAACTTTAAAATAGTATTAGAGTATCTAAAAAATAATCCAAACATAGTAAATATTCTTTCAAAACCTTTTTATTTATTTTTACTACGATCTAAAATTTCCACAAATCTTTCCCTATTTGGAATACTTTCCAAAAGTGGATTTAGAGATGAGTTTTGGAATAGGATTTATGAAAAATTTATTCCATCACCTCCAAAAGTAGGAGACATAAGTTATTTACTAGAAAAAATATTTACAAAAGAAGATGATTATATCTGGGTAAAAACGATAGATTTTGAAAGTTGGAAAGCTCTGTTTGATCTTTTGTTGCAAGATCAAAAACAAAATGAAACACTTAAAAATTATCTTTTTGATGAATTACTTTATACTATCGAGATCTTATCTATTTGGATCGCATCTGAAGAGTTCAATCAAAATTTCACAAGATTAGATGAAAAATTATTAGAAAAAGATTCCCCTTTTATCGTACTTCAGCGAGAGATAAGTGGATTTATTAAAGACACAAAAAATGAAAATATCGATCTTGCGTCAACGCAACTTGATTTTCAGCACATAGATGTTTTGATAGAACAGTCAAATAATTTGATTACTATTTTAAAAAGAAAATCTGTCCATCTTGGGATCTCTGTTTCACTCACTTATGAATTTGAAAGGCTTCATGATATTATAAAAAGGCTTGAAGGGATTATGGAACTTATAAAAACTTTTGATACAAAGGTATTTTATCAGCTACTTATATCTTTTTTTCAAGAGAGTGTAGAAAAAAATAGTTCAAAAAATTCAATCAGTGAAATATGGAATCAAAATATTAAAATTTTGGCTAGAAGTATCACAAACAATACAAGTGAACATGGTGAGCACTATATCACTAATACAAAAAAAGAGTATTTTACGATGATACTAAGTGCATCTGGAGCTGGTGTCATCATAGCATTTATGGCACTCAATAAGATGTTTATAGGATCACTGTATCTAAGTGAGTTTATAGAAACGCTATTTGCTAGTCTTAACTATGGGCTTGGATTTGTACTAATCCACCTACTTGGATTTACAGTAGCTACAAAACAACCTGCCATGACAGCATCTACATTTGCAGAAGCGATAGAACAAAAAGAGAATAAAAAAGCAAATCAAACAAAATTAGTTGAGTTATTTATTCAAGTAAGTCGTTCACAATTTGCAGCTGTGATAGGGAATTTATTATTTGCAATTGGTGTGGGATTTGCTATAGGATATTTTTATATCTATAATCAAAATCCGATTATGGATAGTGTTCAAGCAGATTATTATATCAATTCACTTGATCTAAGTAGTGCACTTTTTTATGCAGCGATTGCTGGTCTTTGGCTCTTTTGTGCAGGATTGATCTCTGGATATTTTGACAATCGTGCAAACTACTTAAAATTAGAACAACGTTACTATTATCATCCGATTTTGCAAAAGATTACTACTGATAGTTTTAGAAAAAAAATTGCGAAATATCTTCATGAAAATCATGGAGCTATTGCAGGAAATTTCTTTTTTGGTATTTTGCTTGGAATCACCCCATTTTTAGGGTATATATTTGAGTTACCTTTGGAGATTAGACATATTGCTTTTAGTGGAGCGAATTTAGGATTAAGTACGCTTTACAGTGACATTACTGTGATAGAATTTTTATTTTTACTTGGTGCAGTATTTTTGATTGGTTTGGTAAATCTTACTGTGAGTTTTATTTTGGCACTGAGAGTTTCATTAAAATCACGAGACACATACTTTGGAAGTGTGAGTAAATTTGTAGGGTTATTGCTTATAGAATTTGGTAAAAGACCAAGTGAATTCTTTTTCCCAAGACAAGAAAAAGATTCACAAATAAGATAAAAAGAGGATCCTCTTTTATTTCGCTTATTTTTGTTTAGATTTTGTTATTTGAGTAGGATTTTCTAGTAATTTTTCTATCTCTTTTTTAAGAACCTCTTGTCTGATTGTAGCTATTAAAAACGATTTTGATTCTTCAAATGTTGCTAATTTCCCCTCTTGAAACTCCTCTATAAGGAGCACTTGCCAACCAATTTGTGGAATATTGATTTTAACTAACTCTCCCGTTTTTTTATTTGCTAAAAGTGATTGCATATTTGGATCAAGTTTATTTGTTTCTACAAAACCGATCTCCCCTTTTGTTGTTTTTGCAGCTGGATCGATTGAAAGAGTTGAGGCGAGTTCTTTAAATTTTTCTATTTTTTTAGCAAGTTCATTTACTTTTGTTAATTGTTCAATAATCTCATCTGCACTTTTTTCATCGTTTAATAAGATATTTCTTAAGTTATATTTTGATGAAGTTGTCGGTTTTTGAAGATCGTATATTTTTTTTAATTCATCGTTTTTAGGATTGACACTCGCCATAAATTTTTTTGCCCAAATATCTACAGAATAAAGTGAAGTGATCACTTTTAAATCTACATCGTTTTTCATTTGATTTTCGATAGCTTTTGCAATTTGGGAAGTTTGAAAATATTCATTACCCACTTGAGTTTTTTCTTGCTCACTGAGTTGATCAAAGTTGATTTTATATTTTTGCATTGTGTATGATTTTACTTCATTTTGATCTACATTTATTGGTTCTGTTGCAAAGCTAAGAATAGATAGAAGAAGTGATGAATACGCTAGTTGTATTAATTTCATTGAGTTTCCTTAATTTTTTGGCAAATTGTATCTCTTTCATCTTAAAAAGCGGTTCGAGTGATATTGTAATTGTATTGGGGTTCTTTCTTTCATTTGGTATAAGAAAAAATGACACAAAATTGACAAAATAAAGATAGTAAATATTAAGTAGAAATACCATACAATAAGCGTTTTAATAACTAATACTAATTGATACCAAGGAATAAAATGAGCAACGAAAAATTACAATACAATCCTAGAATTTTTGATGTAAATACGATAGATGATGCCAAAAAAATAATTCTAACTCCTGAAGCTGGAATGGCAACAAATGAAAGATGGGAAAAAGAAACACCATTTTTAAAAAAAGATATTAGTGATTTCTTTAAAAACCTCACTAAAGAGAGTGTTATAGTTGATTTTGGTTGCGGTATTGGAAGGGTAAGTAAAGAGATCATAGATGCTATTGGGTGTAAGGTGATTGGGATTGATATTAGTCAATCGATGAGACAATTAGCAATAAAATATGTAAATAACTTAACTTTCGCACGTTAAATTTATAAAATTCTATCCAAATGTCCACTAATTCTTACAGATTTGAATCATTATTTCATATCTATTGACAAGAAATTTTCTCTTAAGTTTTATATATAATAAACCTTTCATAAAGCCCTTAAATAGGTACTTTTTGCTATAATTTTATTATATTAAAAGGACAAAAATGAATATAGAATCTAAGATAATTGGTATCATAAACGATAAATTAAAAAACCCAATATATGAAACATTACGACTGTTAAATATGAAAACTATTTTAACCAATAGTAATTTTTCTAAAAAAGAGGGGGTTGCTGTTCATATGGTTGTACTACATTTTCGAGGAAACTTTTTGCTAAAGCAAAACCGCATTTGCTAGTTTTGTGTATATGCTTGTAATGAATAAAAAAATATCAACTTTTATGAAACAAAGTAATGATAGCTTCAAAAAAGATGTCTATTATAGGCTGCT
>CALMBI010000191.1 GCA_937860115.1 uncultured Arcobacter sp.
GGGGATAGATAATGGAGCGATAGCTTGGGGGAATATTTGGACGGCAAATTATGGACAAAGTAGTTTTGAAAAATCATTTAATCTCAACACCATGTCACTAATTGGAACCGATGCTTCAGCTTCGGCAATAGGCGAGGCTAAAGCCTCACTTCCGAACTTCAAACGAATAAACTCAAGCGGACTAACCCATAGTGCTGGTGGGGATTATGGCTATAGCGATGCAGTTTTAACCCTTCCAAATGGTACCACTATCACAAAAGATGCTTACACAGGACTTAGACACTACTGCTATGGGTGGTACAAAGATATGGTGGTGAGTGGTGGAAGCAATGGTCATCTTAAAATCTACAACAAACAAGACAATGAGGTAGCTGAGTTTATCGGACATACGGGAGATGTTTGGTCTATCGCTTTAGAAGGTGATACACTTGTAAGTGGAAGCGATGATCAGAGTATCAATATTTGGGATCTCTCATCTCTTGGAAGTGAGACTAAAGCCATGCAAAAAGGCGGGGTTGAAACCCCACTTCCGATATATCCAAAACTTACCCTTTTTGTAGGAGCTGACAACGAATGGGTAGTGTGGAGTGAGGATGGATTTTTTGATGCTTCAGATAATGGTGCTAAATATATCGGTTATCATATAAATCAAGGAGCTGACAAAGAAGCCTTGTTTGTAAGTGTTGATAAGCTATATAAAACCTTCTACCGACCTGATTTGATAGCAAAAGCTCTAAATGGTGAAAGCCTTGAAGAGTATGCAAAACAAATCAATATCCAAAACATTCTAAAAGGTGGCCTTGCTCCAAAAGTAGCAATCTTAAATGAAAGTGGACAAAGCAGTTCAAAAGATATGGAACTAAACCTTGAAGTTTGTGAACATGAAAATGATGGATTTGATAACCTAACATTGTATCTAAATGGAATGGCTGTGAATGTATTGGATAAAAACAGAGCATTGAAGGCTAAATCAAACAATTCGTTTGGAAATTGCGTAAACTACAAACATATCATAACTCTTGCAAATGGAGAAAACAAGATAGGATTTAAAGCAACAAATAAAACAGGGGAGATAGATTCAAATCTAGCTCAAATCAATGTAAGCTACAAAAGTCTTAATATCAACAAACCAAATCTTCATATCTTAGCTATTGGAGTCGATAAATATAGAGATGGTGACTTGCAACTCAAATACTCTGTAGCAGATGCAAAAGAGCTTACAAAATCACTAGAGAAAAATGGTAAAGGATTGTTTGATAAAGTCTATACTTACGAGCTACTTGATGGGGAAGTCACAAAAGAAAAAATCCTTTCAAAATTTAGTGAAGTGGGAGCAAAAACTACAAGGGACGATGTATTTGTACTCTATATC
>CALMBI010000192.1 GCA_937860115.1 uncultured Arcobacter sp.
AAATAAAATTGTGATGTGTTAAATTTTTATCAATAATTCTAAATGAATCCCCAGATGGATAAATAAATGTTGTCAATTTTGATCTTCGAATCTGATTTTTAAAACTATTTGGTATACGAGTATTTTTTACCAACGTTTTAAAACTATCTACGGTTTGCAAAATTTTTTGTGATTGGGATCTTTGCTTTACTTTTGAAAGTAAAGTAGGATTTTTTGAAAGAAATCCTACTGTTGTGTCAGCTTGAACAAGATAAACTGAATCCATATTCAAATGATTTATTTAGATATTATTCTGCTAAAAAATCTTGAATAGATTTTGGATAAAGTGCAATTTGAGCTTTTTGCGATTTTATTGCCTCAATTGATGCCATAGCACCAGCAACTGTTGTAACATATGGCACATTCATTCGTAAAACAGTTCTTCTTATTGTCATTCCATCCTCTTTACTTACCTCTTTACCATCACTTGTATTGATAGCCATGACAATCTCTTTATTCATAAGTGAATCAGTAATATTAGGTCTACCCTCACTTACTTTAAGAACTTTATCGCATACTACTCCAGCTGATCTAATAACATCATACGTTCCACCTGTAGCAACAATACTAAAACCTAATTCTATTAGATCTGAAGCAATTTTAGGAGCAAAAGATTTATCAAGATTTGCTAAAGAAACAAATACTTTTCCACCATTTTGTGGTAACATATTTTTAGCAGCCGTTTGTGCTTTAGCAAAAGCACTTCCAAAGTCGTTACTAATTCCCATAACTTCACCAGTTGATTTCATTTCAGGTCCAAGGATAAGATCTGCTCCACTTAATTTATTAAATGGGAAAACAGCTTCTTTAACTGCAACATGTCCCTTTAATTTTGGTTTTAAAATATTTGAAGTTATATTAATATCAACAATTTTTTGATCTTTATCGTATGTATTAAGTGCAGTTCTTAAAGATTCACCCCACATTACTCTTGTAGCAACTTTAGCCATAGGGATACCAGTAGCTTTTGAAACAAATGGTACAGTTCTAGATGCTCTTGGGTTTACCTCAATTAAATAGATTTTCCCTTGATGGATTGCATATTGGGTATTCATTAGGCCTTTAACACCAAGATTTAATGCCATAGTTCTTGTTTTTTCTTCAACTTCTTTGAGAATTGATTCATCAAGACTCACAGGTGGTAAACTACATGCAGAATCTCCAGAGTGGATTCCAGCTTCTTCAATATGTTGCATAATTCCACCAATGTATACATCTTTACCATCAGTGATACAATCAACATCAAGTTCGATTGCTCTATCTAAAAATTTATCAACAAGAACTGGCGCGTCATTAGAAACACTTACAGCTTCATCCATATATTGCGTTAATTCAGCTTCGTTATATACAATCTTCATACCTCTTCCACCAAGAACAAATGATGGTCTTACAAGAACAGGATACCCTACTCTTGAAGCTATTGTTATTGCTTCTTCTAATGTAACTGCAGTACCATTATCTGGTTGTAATAATCCAGCTTTTTCGACAAATTTTGAGAATTTTTTTCTATCTTCTGCAAGATCGATCACTTCAGCTGTTGTACCAATAATTTTCCCACCCATATCATGTATAGCATTTGCGAGTTTCAATGGAGTTTGACCACCAAAATGAACAATAATTCCATCTGGATTTTCATGTTCAATCACGCTTCTTACATGCTCAAAATCGATTGGTTCAAAATATAAAACATCACTAGTATCATAATCAGTACTTACCGTTTCAGGATTACAGTTATACATAATTGTCTTAATACCCATTTCTGCTAACGCAAATGATGCATGAACACAACAATAATCAAACTCTATACCTTGCCCTATTCTATTTGGTCCTCCACCGATGATTAATACTTTTGATTTACCATCTTCGTCACAACCTTTTTTTGGAAGTTTCGTAATATTTATAGTTGAGTATAAATAAGGAGTGAGAGCTTTAAATTCAGCGGCACAAGTGTCAACCTCATTATACTCAAAATCAATATCAAGCGATTTTCTAGCACTGTAAATGTCATTTTCTTTTTTATCAATTAGTTCACCGATCATTCTATCACTAAATCCAAATGTTTTAGCAAGTCTGAGTGAAGTCTTATCTAATAAAATTTGCTCACCTAAAGATTTGATTTTTGACTCCATGTCATAGATCTCTCTGAATTGTGTTAAGAACCATGGATCTATTTTTGATAATTCAAAAATATCTTCATTTGTAAGACCTTCTCTCATTCCTTGCATTAAATATTGTAATCTATCACAATTTGGTCTTCTAATCTCTTTTTTAATCATTTCAAGATCAGCAGAGATTGGATTGAACCCATACAATCCTGTTTCCATTGAACACAATGCTTTTTGGATAGATTCTTTAAAAGTTCTCCCCATAGCCATAACTTCACCAACTGATTTCATTCCTGTTGTAAGTGTACTATCAGCTTTTGGAAATTTTTCAAAAGTAAACCTTGGTACTTTTGTAACAATATAATCAATAACTGGCTCAAATGATGCAGTTGTACCTGTAATATCATTTTGAATCTCATCAAGTGTAAATCCAACAGCAAGTAAAGTTGCAACTTTTGCAATAGGATAACCTGTTGCTTTTGAAGCAAGTGCAGAAGATCTTGAAACCCTTGGATTCATTTCAATTACAATCATTCTACCAGTTTCAGGATTGATAGAGAATTGCACATTACTTCCACCAGTATCTACACCAATCTCTCTAAGAATAGCAAATGATGCATTTCTCATATTTTGATACTCTTTGTCTGTTAAAGTAAGTGCTGGTGCTATTGTTACGCTATCTCCTGTGTGCACTCCCATTGGATCAAGATTTTCTATAGAACATACAATGATACAATTATCCTTTTTATCCCTGATAACTTCCATTTCGTATTCTTTCCATCCAAGCATCGATTCCATAATCTCAATCTCGTTGATTGGACTTGCTTCAATACCAGCAGCTGCAAGTGCTTTAAATTCTTCCATGTTGTAAGCAACACCACTTCCACCACCAGCAAGTGTAAAAGAGGCTCTACTAATAACTGGAAAACCTATCTCTTTTGCTTTTTCTATCGCCTCTTCAACACTATAAGCATTTGCACTTTTTGGTAAATCCATACCAATTTTTATCATCGCTTCATTAAAAAGGTGTCTATCTTCCCCTTTTTTGATTGCATCTGGATGCGCACCCAAAAATTCGATTCCTTTTAGCATCCCTTTGTCATACATACTTGTAGCAACATTGAGAGCTGTTTGACCACCCATCGTAGGAAGAACTGCATCAACTTTTTCTATCTCAATAATCTTAGCAATCACATCTTCAGTGATAGGTTCGATATAAGTTTTATCTGCAAATTCAGGATCTGTCATAATGGTTGCTGGATTTGAATTGATAAGAATAACTCTGTATCCTAACTCTTTTAAAGTTTTAGTAGCTTGAGTACCGCTATAATCAAATTCGCAAGCTTGCCCAATTACAATTGGACCTGATCCTATAAGCAAAATTGTTTTTATATCTTCTCTTTTTGGCATTCGTTCTCCTTTTGTTTTGTTCAGTAAAATAAGATTTTAAATTATAAAAAATTTGTAGATTATACAAGAAAGTTACTTAAGAAACGATCTTTTATTCGTTTCTTAGTACTTCTAAAACATCAATTTTTGTAGATTTATACGCAGGATAATAAGATGAAAAAACAACAATCAAAAATGATCCAATCAAAATCATTCCAAAGTCAATAAAACTTAATTCGATTGGTAATTTTGATGTTCCATAAACATCAGCAGGAAGCGAAATAATATCAAAATTTGTTAGCAAATACATCCCAATAAATCCTAATAATATTCCAAAAATAATACCAGATACTCCTATAATCAATCCAAGTCTAAAAAATATCTGTTTCGTTTCTTGCACACTTGCTCCCATTGAAAGTAATAATGCTATCTCTTTTCTTCTACTCATTACAGTCATTAAAAGTGAACTAATAATATTAAGTGATGCAATCAAAATAATAAGCATTAAAACAATAAAAAGAGCTTGTTTTTCAAGTTCCATGGCACTAAAAAAATTTCCATTTTGTTGCCACCACCCTATCGCACCAACTTCAAATTCAGGTAGTTCTTTTTTAATTAATTCAATATCATTCATTGGATTAGCTGAATACACATGAATTCCATCATATAATGCATTATCTTTTTGAAGTAGAGTTTGTAAAGCTTCTATAGTCGTAAACATATAAGCATTATCGTATGCAGTTAATCCAGATTGAAAACTCCCATTATAAGTAAATCTTTTCATCTTTGGAAGCATACTCACCCCATTTGGATTCAAACTGCTAAAAAATACAGTAGCTCTATCTCCAATATAAAGACCAAGTTCATCCTTGATCCCTCCACCACTAATGAGATCATATTTATTAAATTCTTTATTTTGCAATGCTTCTTTATAAATCTTATTAATTTGTGCTTCTTTTTTAGGATCAACTCCAAACAGCAATCCTCCGCTCATCATCCCATCTTTTTGAATCATCACTTGAGCACTTAAATATGGTGAAAATTGCATATTTGGAAATTTTGTTTCCAAGTGATCTAAAAGATCTTTTTTTACACTATCATCAAGTTTAGGATAGATTGTGATTGGATAGTTCATTGTAAAAAGTTTATCTTCAAACTCTTTAGAAACACCATTCATAATACTCATCGCAAGAATAAGCACCATAACTCCAATTGCAACACCAAAAAATGATAGAAGTGCTGTTATACTGATAAATGGATTTTTATTATCATATTTGAGATATTTTTTAATTATAAAAGTGATGAGATTATTTGTCATTCAGTAGTTTAAATCCCTCTTCTAAATCAAGTGTTCCTTCATAAAAAGCTTTACCTACAATAACACCTGCTATATTTCCATTTGCTTTACAGTTTTTAATATCTTCTATATCTTTAACTCCACCGCTTGCTATAGTTTCAACCCCACTTGCAAGTGCAATCTCCTCAGTAAACTCCACATTTACCCCACAAAGCATCCCATCTTTTGAGATGTCAGTACAGATGATAGCCTCAACTCCAGCATTTGCAAACTCTTTTGCTAAATCAGTTGCTTTCATAGTTGAAACCTCTGCCCAACCTTCAACTGCAACCATCCCATTAAGAGCATCAATCCCAACAGCTATTGGATATTTTGATGCCATATCTTTGACAAACTGTGGATTTTTAACTGCAATGCTTCCTAAAATAAGCCTATCAACCCCAAGAGCTAGATACATTTTAATAGTCTCTTCATCCCTTATACCGCCACCAAGCTCCATCTTAAGATTACAATTTTCTCTTATTTTTCTAATTTGCTCTAAGTTTGCAGGCTCTCCTGCAAATGCACCATTGAGGTCAACAATATGAATCCATTTTGAGCCCAACTCCTCAAATCTTTTTGCCACTTGCCAAGGCTCATCACTATATATTTTCGCACTCTCCATAAGTCCTTTAGAGAGCCTTACAGCTTTCCCATCTTTTAAATCTATCGCTGGTAAAATATCCATCATCTCATCCTATAAAATTTATAAAGGATTATTTTATCATTGTTTTTATAAGAAGGTTGTTATAATCTTTTATTTCTCTCCAAGAATATCCTCTATAGTCTCTTCTATCGTTTGAAACTCAAATTCAAATCCAGCATCGATTAATCTTTTTGGAACAACACTTTGTCCATCAGTTAAAACTTTTGCACCCTCCCCAAAGATAAGCCTCAAAACAAACTCTGGCACTGGAAAAATTGTTGGTCTATGTAAAGTTTTACCTAAGGCTTTTGTAAGCCCATAGTTTGTTGTAGGAACTGGTGCAGTTAAATTAAATACACCATCAATTGAATTTTGTAAAACAAATTTATACGCATTTAACAAATCTTTAATATGTACAAAAGAAAAATGTTGTGATCCATCCCCTATTGTTCCACCCACTCCTAGTTTAAATGGCAACTTCATTTTAGCTAATGCACCACCATCACCCATAACAATACCAAATCTAAAAATAGCCGTTTTAACACATTGTTCATTTGCTTCCAATGCTTTAGATTCCCATTTTTGACACAGTTTGCCCAAAAAATCATCTGCATATTCTGCATTAGTTTCATCATACTGTTTTTTATTTGCATAGATCCCTACGGCACTTGTCGATATCAACATCTCTGGTTTGTTTTTTGATTTTTTAATTGCATCAATTAATGCTTGGGTAGTATCTAATCTACTAGAATACAAAAGTTTTTTATATTCATCACTCCATCTTCCTATGATACTTGCTCCTGCTAGATTGATAATCGCTTTTGCATCATCAATAATCAATGAAAGTTTTTCAATATTTTTTAGATCCGCTCTTTGAATAGAAATTGGATTATATCCTTCATTCTTGAGCATTTCTATAAGGTTTGTTCCAACAAAGCCACTTGCCCCAGTTATAACTACATTTTTCATCTCCATACCTCCATAATTTACAAATTATAGCATTTGATTATATTTGTTAGTATTGATTTTTTGTAAGATAGTGTATTTTATAAGATTTACTAAAGTTGATGAAAAATATATTTGTATAATTTTTAATATTCTATAAATTATATACAATTTATATATGTATACTATTTATAGTCTATTTATAGTTATATATTGGTAAAATTTTTGAGTATTTGAATTCCGTTATCGTGAGACTTTTCTGGATGTGGTTGAAATCCATAAATATTTTCTTTTTGTACAGCACTTACAAAATCATACCCATAATGTGTTGTTCCAATTGTGTATCTTTCTTGCGTTACAACATGATAAGAGTGAACAAAATAAAGATATGGATTGTGCAATCCCTCAAACAATTTATTCTCTTTGTTGATTATTCTATTCCATCCCATGTGTGGTACTTTGTGATTATCCATATCCATCCTAGATTTATCAAACGCCACCACATTTCCATCAATCAAAGAGAGCCCTTCATGCGTTCCAAACTCTTCACTACTATTAAAAAGAAGTTGCATACCCAAACAGATCCCTATCATTGGTTTACCACTTTTTGCATATTCTTGTATCGCTTGATCCATTCCTGTGGCTTTTAAATGTTCCATTGCATCACCAAATGCACCAACTCCAGGAAGAATCACTCTATTAAAATTTTTAATTTGATCAGGATCACTGACAATAGTTGCTTTTTGATCTATTAAACTGCATGCATTATACACAGATGCTAGATTTCCCATGTTGTAATCAATTATAGCTATCACTTTTTACCTTTTTATTTTAATTTTTATACAAATTCATCACTAGCTACTTGTGCTAATTCCCAAAATAATCTATGAAGTAATTTTTTATCATTTATTTTAGATTCAAGCTCTTCATAACTTGCATTATGCTCTTCAATGTATCTAAAAAGCATTACAATCGCTTTAGCTTTATCTTTTTGATAATCTTTTGAATTAAAAATTGCTTTTACAATCTTTTCATCAAAAATCTGAGTTTTTCTTAGAATACTAATATCATTTTCAACAGAATATGCTACAAATGTTGTATCCCCTTTAAAATTCTCACATAATCCATCAAAACATCCAAGTTTACTAACAAATCTTTTATCCTTTAAAAGTTCTGGATTCATATATCGTAACACTTTATGCCTAACTTCATCTTCATAGATAAGATTAATCATATCAATCAAAAAATATCTATTATTTTGCAGATTTTTAGAGTATCGTAGATTTTCAATATTTCTCATCGTTGCTAATGCAGAGATCTCTATATCATTTTGTAATTCTTCACTCATAAATTTTAATATTGGCTCATTGTGAGGAAATTTATCTGTTTCAAATTTTGCTGCAATTACTGCTAGATTTCTATTTCTTTTTAATTCATCACTCAAATAAAGATAAGTTCTATTGTATTTGACTATTGCTTTTGATGCAAAATCGTAATCATTTAAAATTGCTTTATCTGTATTTTTTAAGATATCATCACCCATATTGTATCTTTTTAGTTGATGATTCCACATATCTTTCTTTGCATAATTTACTTGAGATACAACTTGAGCCGTGATCCCCATCAAAGAAAGTACAATATGTTTATTATGATAATAATCAAGATCTATAGCACTTAATAATAAACGCTTCTCTTGCCAATAACTCACTTTTGCAAAAATAGAATCAATTGTATTTTTCATATTATAAGAATAACATATAACGAATTAAAAGATCTAAAACTTCGCATCACCAAGAGTCAAAGCAAACAATACTTCATTATTAGATTTTTGGATAACTTTTTTTGCTTCGAGTATAGTAAGACCTGTCGTGACAAGATCATCTATTAAAATCACTTCACTATTGATTTTTGGTAAAAAACGAAAATCCCTAGGATTATTTTTTCGAAATTCCAAACTTTTGCCAGCATATTTTATTTTATTGTGAGCATGCAACAGATTGTATTGAACATCTATATTTTTAGTTGTTGAAAGCGTTTTTGCTAAAATTGCTGTATGAGAAAAATCATGATTAACATGATCATCGATTGGTAAAGCGGTAACTAGATGTGGAAAATCAAAATTTTCGGCAAATTTTTTAAAACTATTATTGGCTAATATTTGAAAAACTTTATCACCATAAAATTGGTATTTTGTATTTAAGAGATCTTTGATCGCATCGTATTCATAAAAGCTATATACAAAAAAATCTTTTTCCAATTCTCTTTTGTTAAATATCGGTTGAAGATGATTTTTTTGACATTTTTGACAAATAATTTCAAATGATAATTGTTCACAACTTAGACATCTCATAAAGGATTATATGATATTTTCCTATAATAACAAAACAAATTTTAAGGAGCATTCATGAACATAACAATGGAGATGGTTACTCAATACACTATACAAATACTCATTGGCTTGGTCATTTTTTATGTAGGTAAAAAAATTGCAAGGATCATAACTGATATTATTATTAAAGGGCTGGATAAAACACCAAACTTTGACAAAACACTAGGTAAATTTTTCTCAAGTGTTATATATGGAATTTTACTTATCGTTGTAGCACTCGCTGCACTCGCTCAAATGGGAGTACAAACAACCTCTTTTATTGCAGTACTTGGAGCAGTTGGCTTAGCTATAGGTTTGGCATTTAAAGATTCATTATCAAATATAAGTAGTGGAATTATGATCATTTTATTTCAACCAATTAGAATTGATGAATTTGTTGAAGCTGCTGGTGTTTCTGGTATAGTTGAAGAGATCAATATTTTTCATACTGTTATGAAAACACCAGATAATAAAATGATCATACTTGGAAACTCAAGCATCATCAATAGTAACATCATAAACTATTCAAGAAAAGAGACAAGGAGAGTTGATTTTGTATTTGGCATCAGTTATAGTGATAATATACAAGTTGCAAAAGATACTATTCTAGAAGTGCTCAATAGTGATGAAAGAGTATTATTAGAACCAGATCTTCCATTTGTAGCAGTAAAAGAACTTGCAGATAGCTCAATCAATCTTGTTGCTAGAGTTTGGGTAAAAAGTGATGATTATTGGAAAGTAAACTTTGATATGATCGAAAAAGTAAAAATTAGATTTGATCAAGTTGGTATTACAATACCATTCCCTCAAGTAGAGATGAATACAAAAGCACACTAAGCTTTTGTATTTTCTTTTGTTACATACTCCAAAGAAACATCCACTAAAAATCTACCAGAAATAAATTTTCTACCAATAAGCATAGGATATCTCATATCTGCTCTATTTGTTAAAGAGATTATAGTTTTATATCTTTTACCCATGAAATTTACATATAATTTTACAGATGGTCTTAGCTGTACCTGACCGTTTGAGCTTTTAACTTTTTTGATTTTATAAATTGGAAGTGTGATTCGTTTTCCATGATAAGCTTCATGAATCTCATCAAGCAGTGTGAAGTGAACATTGTTTTGATCATCTATCTCTATATCGTCACAATGTAGTGCATTTGAATCTGCCCCTGTATCAACTTTGGCATCAAGATCAAAAAGAGCAAGATCTATAATAGAGATCAGCTCCTTTCGACCGATAATCTTTTTATCCATGTTTAGATAAAAATACTTTGGATTGACTCATTTGTGTAGATTCTTCCGATTGCTTTGGCTGTAATCTCAGCAGCACTAAGAACAGTTACCTTTGGATGAGATTTTTGAGGAATTGTATCTGTTACGATAAGTTCATCAAGAGCTTCACTTTGCAGTCTTTCAAATGCTGGACCACTTAAAACTCCATGAGTACAACAAGCCATAACACTTGTAGCTCCTTTTGATTTAAGTACTTCAGCTGCTTTGACTAAAGTTCCAGCAGTATCAACCATATCATCTAATATGATTACATCTTTCCCTTCAACATCTCCAATAATATTCATTACTTCAGAAACATTTGCTTTTTCTCTTTTTTTATCAACAATCACTAAATCGTATCCGAGTTTTTCTGCATAAGTTCTAGCACGTGCAACTCCACCAACATCTGGAGATGCTATGATTGGATTTGGAAGATTTTTATTTTTAATATATTCAACAAATAAAGATGCACCCACAAGATGATCCACAGGAATATTGAAAAATCCTTGAATTTGTGCAGCATGAAGATCTATCGTAATAACTCTTTTTACTCCAGCTGTTTCAAGCATATCTGCTACGAGTTTTGCACTAATTGGAACCCTTGGGGCTGCTTTTCTATCTTGTCTTGCATATCCAAAATATGGGATAACCGCATTGATAGTCCCTGCACTACTTCTTTTTAATGCATCTACAATAATTAAAAGCTCCATAAGATTATCATTTGCAGGAGCACAAGTTGGCTGAATTATAAATACATCTTGTCCTCTTACTGTTTCAGTAATATTAACATTGATCTCACCATCACTAAATCTATTTACTTGAACTTCTGCTAACTCTTTTCCTAAAAAATCAGCTACTTTTTTTGCGAACTCTTTATTTGCTGTTCCACTTATTAATTTATATCCA
>CALMBI010000193.1 GCA_937860115.1 uncultured Arcobacter sp.
GTTTTGTACAAAAAAACTCCTATTTTAGAAATTAAAAATCTAAAAGCTACATATTTTGAAATTGAAACAACAGATTTGATTGAATGGAAAGATCCAACACCATATCCATCAACAATTTATGGAGATGATTATTATTACAATATTGCAGGAAAATCAAAATTTAAAGGTTATGAAATAAATTATCAAGATGAAGTGGTGCAAAATTTATTGGTTGTAATAAATTATAAAAAACAATCAGCAAAGGATAAAAATGGAAAAGATTTGACTCGAAGAATCAAACAAAGTGCAAAAGTAAATCTTGATTATTATGGGATTGAAAAACTTCATCTTGGTATTGGTGCAAATTATGTAGGACAAAGAGATGATTTAGACTATAATACATACCCATATACTCCACTTCAAACAGGAAAATATACTTTGGTAAATACAGTTGTAAACTATGATGTTTCAAAAACTCTAAAAACGTATCTACAAATAGATAACCTGACAGATAAACTCTATCAAGAGGTTGATGGATATGGAACCAATGGTAGAACTTTGAGTGTTGGAATAAATGCAACTTTCTAAAAACATCAAAATAAGAGATTTTTTATGGTACAAATTTCTTAATTCAGTTTTTACAGGACTCGCTATGGGTTCTGTTTTTACGATTTATGGCTCACTAGAGCCATCTATTTTTTCAGCTGGTGGGATATTTTTAGCGATTGGACTTTTGATAGTTGCTAAATATTACATACAAATCCTAAACATCAAAGCATTTTATCGTATCTCTTTGGGGGTAGAAATAGTGATGCTTTTGATGGTAGGATATTTTCTTTTAAGCCCTTACAACTACACAACAGCACTGTTGGTTTATATTGGATATCAAATCTCGTTTATGTTTGGAAGTTATCTAGTAAGGGCTGAAACTGTTTTTTTAAGTCGTACAATGATACTTAGTTTCCTTGATGTTGCGAAACAAAAAGGGTATCTTGTGGGACTTGCAGTTTCGTATGGTTTTTATAAACTTTTAGTATATTTTAATACAACTGACAATCAAACACAAGTCTATTATCTCCATTTTGGACTTTTTGTTTTGGAGATTTTTGTAATTTATTATTTATGGAAAGCTTTTTTAGAGAAAAAATAAGTTACCATTTTTGATCTTAAACAAAGGTAGAAAATGTTCAAATCAATCTTATTATCGCTTGCGTTATTTTCTTTTTCATTTGGTGCTCCTTTTTATACAAACGATCATATTGAGATCAAAAAAGGGATCGCATTTAACAAACAAACCAACAAAAGATTTGATGGTATCATCAATGAACTCTATGAAACAGGTGAGCTTCAAAGTGAAAAAAGTTATAAATACGGGGTTATTACTGATATGAAAACTTACAAAATTTCAGGTGCACTCGCATCTCAAGTGATCTTTAAAAATGGGAAAGCTACAAATGGGAAGATATACTATGAAAATCCAAAAAAAGATCGCTCAATGACAAGAGCAGATTTTTATAAACTAAAATTAGATTATTAGGAGAGAAGATTATGAAAAAAGTAGTTTTAGTTCCACTTGCAAGTGGATTTGAAGAGATTGAGGCAGTAAGTATCATTGATATTCTACGACGTGCAGAAATTGAGGTTATCATAGGATATTTAGAAGAATCAAATCTTATTCTTGGGGCAAATTGGATTACAATACAAGCAGATATTCCACTAAAAGATATCGATGTAGATAAACTTGATATGATTGTCCTTCCAGGTGGTTGGAGTGGAACAAAGGCATTAGCAAGTGATCCACTTACACAAGAGATCTTAAAACAAATGGATAGTAAAAACAAACTTATCGGAGCTATCTGCGCAGCTCCATTTGCACTACATAGCGCTGGAGTTCTTAAACAAAACTACACATGTTATCCATCTGTAGAAAATGAGATTAGGGTTGATGGATACCAAAATGACAAAGTTGTCGTAGAAGATGAAAATATTTTAACATCAAGAGGACCTGCAACTGCTATCTGTTTTGCTTTAGAGATAGTTAAAAAACTGTGTGGAGAAGAGAAATATTTGGCTATAAAAAAAGGTCTTTTAGCAACGCATTGCTAAGATTATACGATATATGAATCAATTTTTGTATGGTGGTGATATAGAAAGTTTTGCAAAATATATTGATTGTAAAATTGAAGAAGTGATCGATTTTTCTTCAAATATCAATTTTGTAAAGCCTCATATCGCTATTGATTTTAATCATCTTAATATTGCGCCTTATCCAAGCTATAATCATCTTTATGAAATGATCGCAAAACTTTATGGGGTTAAAAAAAGTGAATTAGAACTTTTTAATGGTGGGAGTAGTGCTATATTTTCACTTTTTAGATATCTACAACTCAAACGATGTTTTATCTATGCTCCTGCATATTTAGAATATAAAAAAGCCTCTACACTTTTTGGATATGAAACAAAACTCATAAATAGATTTGATGATATGGATAGTAAAAATGATTTTAGTAGTGATTCTTTGATAGTTTTTGTCAATCCTTCTACTCCAGATGGAAAGTATTATGATCTTGATACGCTGATGGCACAATGGATAAAAGCAAATGCGACAATTTTGATCGATGAATCATTTTTGGATTTTACAAATGAAAAGAGTGCTATCGAATATCTAAAATGCTACCCAAAACTTTTTATCTTAAAGTCTATGACAAAATTTTATGGGGCAGCTGGGATTAGAGTAGGGGGAATTATCTCAAATAAGATCGCAATAAGTCATCTTAAAGAGAAAGAACCACTTTGGAAGATATCGCAGTTTGATAGTCACTATATAGCTGAAGCACTCAAAGATAAAAGTTTTAAAAAGATTGCAAAAGCACTAGGATCAAAAAATAATATACTTTTAGAACAAATCTTGCAAAACTCAGGTTTATTTGATATTGTCTATCCAAGTAGTACCAATTTTATTTTAGCTAAACTCAAAAATCTAAAAGCATACCAATTACAAGAATATCTAAGTAAATACAAGATATTTATTCAAAATAGTTCAAATTTTGATTTTTTAGATGATAGTTATCTGCGATTTGCAGTGAAAAGCACACAAGAGTTAGAACTCTTAAAAAAAGCTTTTGATGAGAAAAGATGATAATACTAAAAGAATAATCTCTTAGAAATCGTATCCTAACTCTTTGAGTCCCTCTTTATTTTTACTCCATCCTTTTTTAACAGATACGAAAAGCTCAAGATAGACTTTTTTACCAATTAGTTTTTCGATTTTTTTTCTAGCATTGAGGCCTATTCGCTTAATTGCAACTCCACCCTCACCGATGATCATCCCTTTTTGTGTTTGTTTTTCTACTATGATAGTAGCTTTGATCACTTCAACATGTGGTTTTTCTTCCACTTTATTCATAATAACATCAGCTTCATACGGGATCTCATCACTGATGTTTTCAAATACTGATTCTCTAATAAATTCTCTATAGATATCTCTTAAATGTGTTGTTGTTAAGATCTCTGTGTCAAAAAGATATGGCCCAACAGGTAAGTATTTGATCACTTCATCAAGGATAACTGATTGTTTTTTCCCTTTTTTTGTTGAGATTGGTATGATAGCTTTGTATTTATCTTCATACTGTTTGTACTCTTCTATCTTTGCACCAACCTCTTCACTAGAAACAAAATCTGTTTTTGTAAGAAGCAAGATATGGGGAGTGTTTTTTTTGTTCTCTTCTAAAAATTTTTCGTAGTGTTCTACTTTATCGGTAACTGGTGCTAAAAATAAAATAAGATCACACTCTCCAATAGCCTTTAAAGCCTCTTCAAGCATAAATTGATTGATAAGTTTTTCTTGATGGTGAAGCCCTGGAGTATCTACAAAAATAATCTGATCATCACCATGCATTACGATAGTGTTTGATCTCTTTCGTGTGGCATTTGCTTTATGTGATACCATATTGATTTTTTCACCCACTAGCCAGTTTAAAAGTGTACTTTTCCCAGCATTTGGTCTCCCTATGGCAGCTACATATCCACATTTTGTCATATTATTTTCCTCTTTTTTGTTAGTATGGTTTAGTGTAACATTATTCAACTAAAAAGTTGACTATTTGGATCCAAAGGATACCTATATATTCATGCCAAGCTTTTTCGGTTTTATCTAGACTATAGCCATCTGGAAGTGAAAGGGGTGAATCACTCTCTTTTATAAGATAATCAGTTGGAGCTGGAGTTGGTTTAAGCCCCTCTTGCCCAAATATCATCATAGCACGCTTCATGTGATATGCTGAGGTAACAAGGATAAATTTTTGTTTTTTTAATATCTCTTTGATATTTCTTGCTTCTTCTCTTGTATCTTTTGGTTTTGGATAGACAAAGATATCTTTTTCATTGATCCCGATCGATTTAAGTATCCCAGCTGTTCTTATCGCTTCAGGTGTTTTACCTCTCCCCTCATATCCAGAGGTGATTATTTTTGCTCCACTTATTTCATGATAGAGCCGAAGCACTTCCCATCCTCTATTTTCCATATCTCCACCAAGGTAGACTATAAACTTCGTATTTGCAGGGATATTTTTGAGTGGTTTGTATTCATTTTCTAGATTGCTAAGAAGTAGGTTTGCAAATGAACTATGAGAGATGATAGCTATCCAAAGTAGTGAGATAGTAAGATAGACTTTTGCTTTTTGGATCTTTTTTTTAAATAAAAAGTAAAGCCCTATAGCAAATAAAAATAATCCAATTGTAAGTGGCATTACAAAACTTGCTATGATTTTTTTGAGTATAAAAAGTATGTCCATTTATTTTTTATTCCTTGTTGTTATTGTATTGTGTTCTATATTGATGATCTCATCACTACACCATCTAGCCAATTCTTCATCGTGTGTGATTAAAAGTAGTCCAAAATTATCTATAAATTCTATCAAAACTCTCATTACATCAAGTGCGATAATATTATCTAAAGCACTCGTAGGTTCATCTGCAAGTATAAGATCTGGCTTCATTAAAATTGCCCTAATGATACTACATCTTTGCAATTGTCCACCGCTAAGTTCGTGTGGTTTTTTTTCGATTTGTTCTTGTGTCAAAGAAAACTTTTCAAGTAGGTATGATAACTCTTCTAGATCAGATGTCACATCTTGTATTTGTTCTAAAATAGAATAAAATGGATGAAATGAACTATATGGATCTTGATAGATTGAACTTAATTTAAGATGTGTGATTTTCCCTTTTTGGGCTTTAAGATTGTCTGTAATAAGTTCAAAAAGTGTACTTTTCCCACTACCACTGCTTCCAACAATACTTTTGATCTCTCCACGAGCTATTTCAAGGGAAAAATTTTGGTAAATTGGTTTTGTTTTGGTATAACCAAAAGTTACATTTTGGAGGCTTAGAACTTGTTCTTTCATAAGTCGGATTTTACACTAAGAATAGTTAAAGTTAAGAAGTTGTAATATTCCTTGATTTAATAAAAAATAGGAGAAAATAAAATGAAAAAAATCGTTTTAGGAACATTAATCTGTGGTGTTGCAGCATTCGCTGCTGTTAATTTAGGTGCTTGTAAAGGTTGCCATGGTGCAAACTGGGAAAAAGCAGCTTTAGGAAAATCTAAAATTGTTGCTAATATGACAAAAGCTGAAGTAACTAAATCACTACAAGGGTACAAAGCTGGAACTTACGGTGGAGCTATGGCTGGTGTTATGAAAGGTCAAGTTGCTAAATATAGCGATGCAGATTTAGCATCTACAGGTGTTGGAAAATAATTTAATTTTCTTCTATATCTTAAAAGCCTAGCTGATTGTAGCTAGGCTTTTTTTATTTACAAAAATAACAATAAAGATTTAATCAAGAGTTAATTTCTCTTGTTCACTTTTAAGCTTATTTTCTTTGAGATCTTTGATCTTTTGCTCTTTTTTAATTGCGTCATTGAGATCTTCAGTAGAATCAAAAAGAAGTCCATTCATCATTTTTTTGCCATCATCAAATTGTCCTTGTTTAACAGCCCAAATAAAAATAGCAAGCAATGAAAAACTCACCAAGATTCCAACCCCAAGCTCAAGCCATAAAATACTATCATTTTCGTTCATTTTGCAAATTCCTTTTTTCTTAATCGATCTTTTTTTGTTTGATTCTCATACTATTTCCAACCACTAGAAGTGAACTTAAACTCATAGAAAGTGCAGCAATCAGCGGGATAACATATCCAAATATAGCAAGAGGTAAAGTTGTAATATTGTAAAGAAGAGAGATAGTAAGGTTTTGTTTGATAAAAGCAAAGGTACGTTTACTAATATAAAAACTTTTAATGATCCCCTCTAGTTTATCATTGAGTATCACTATATCACTCACAGCAAGTGAGATATCAGCACCATTACCCATAGCTATAGAGATATCAGCTCGACTTAGTGCTAGTGAATCGTTGATCCCATCACCTACCATAACAACAATTTTTCCTTCTTCTCTTAGTTTAGTGATCAGATCAGCTTTCCCTTTTGGATCAATGTGTGCATAATATTTTGAAATATTGAGTTGTTCTGCTAGTTTTTTCACCACTTTAGGATTATCACCACTGCATATTATGATTTCAATATTGTTTTTTTGAAGATATTCGATCGTCTTTTTCGTATCTTCCCGTAACTCATCTTCTAAACGAAACGAAGCGAGTTGTTTATCATTTATTCTAAATTCATAACTTGTAAACTCATCTTGATTTTCTGTTCTACCACCAAAAATATTTTGATTTTTATAAAGAGCTTTTACTCCAATAGCTGGTATTTGTTCTATTTGTTCTAATGGTAGATACTCTAAATTTTGATAATTTTCAACTAAAAACAACTTAATAGCTTTGCTAATTGGGTGGGTTGAACTATCTACTAAACTATAAAGAATATGTAATTCTTCATTATTAAGATCAATTGAATGAGAGATCACTTTAAGTTTACCATGTGTAAGAGTTCCTGTTTTATCAAAAACAACAGTAGTTGCTTTTGCAAATGTCTCTATAAATTTTGCTTCTTTAAAAAGTATCCCTTCGCGCCCAAGCCAACTAATCCCAACAAGGCTAGCTATTGGAGTAGCAAGTGCAAGAGCACATGGACAAGCTATGACAATTACAGATATTGTAATAATAAGTGCGTTTTCAAAGCTAAGTCCCATCACATACCAGCTTATAAATGTGATCGCAGAGAGGAGTAAAATAGTAATTGAAAAATATTTTGAGAGATTATTTGTCATCTCTTCAATCTTTGGTTTGGAGTTCAATGAATCTTCAAGTAGTTCCACAATGTTATTTAATGTGGAATTTGCATAGTTTTTTGTTGCTTTGTATCGTATTACTTTGTCTAAGTTGATAGTACCACTATAGATTTTTGCACCAAGCGATTTTGCAACAGGGAGTGATTCTCCGCTGATGCTACTTTCATCAAACGAAGATTCTCCACTGATCACTTCCCCATCAACAGAGGCTTTTTCACCATTTTTAACTTCGATGATATCGCCAACTTCGATCGCATCAAGTGGCACTATTTTTTTGGTTTCATTTTCTATCACTGTAGCTTCAAGTGGGATATATGATTTAATACGATCCATAGTATCAATTGCACTTTTTTTCCCTAAAACTTCAAGATATTTTCCAACCAAAACAAATGTTAAAATCATAGCAACACTATCAAAATAGCTATTGCCATCTCCACCAAATAAGATATACAAAGAGTAAATATATGTTAAAGATGCACCTGTAATTACTAAAAAATCCATGTTAATGATCTTATTTCTAAGACCATAATAGGCACCCCTAAAAAAGATCCATCCACTATAAAATAAAACAGGAGTAGAAAAGATCCATTCAGCAAAATGGACCATCTGAGTCATATTTTCACTCATGCCTGTAAAAAATCCAGCGTATTTTGCAACACCAATCATCATGATATTCATAGAAGCAAATATAGCAACACTCATTCGTAAAAAATAATCTCGATTTTTTTTGGTTGATTGTTTGTCTGTGGCTGTTTTTTCATAAGGATAAGCGTTGTAGCCAATACTTCTTATCTTATCTATGATTTGAGAAAGCCTAATAATATCTTCATCCCAAATAATTTTTGCTTTGTTGTTTGTAAAATTGATACTCGCTTCTACTATTCCATTTGTTTCATCTAATATCTTTTCATTGAGCCATATACAAGCTGCACAGTGGATCCCTTCAATAATAAGATCAACTCTATTAAATCCTTCATTTGTTTTTTTGATATATCTTTGTTTAAAACTCTCCATATCAAAAGTGGAGCTATCGTCATGAAATGCAAGTGGTTTTGAGAGTGTATTTTTCCCTAGTTTATCATAAAAACTTCCTAGCCCATCATCTTGTAAGATATGATACACACCTTGACAACCATTGCAACAGAAGTTTAGAGTAGGATTTTCTTGCTCTTTGATCATTACCTTTTCATCAAACTCTAATTGGCAATGACTACATTTTACTAAACTCATTGAAATACACCTTTTTGATAGTTTTTTGTGATCTTATTATGTTTTTTTAAAAGGCCATTCATACAAATATAGATCCCTTTTTTTGGTTTGTTATTTAAAAATCCTAGAGCCATTCCTAGTGTTGTGGATGCTTCAATTGGATCGATACTAAATGGTTTCATAGCACCAACAAAAACGATCGATTTGTTAGTGATAAATTTTGACAATACTTTGGCAGATTTTTTCATTGTATCTGTTCCATGAACAATAATTATTTTTTTTTCTTTAGAATTTTGCACATGATCTAAAAGTATTTTACGATCTTTTTTGTTCATTGCTAGACTGTCTTTATAAATGACACCTTCTATTTGAGGAAGCTGATTCGATTTATAAGTATTTGTAAGTATTTTTACAATTGCATCACTATTTTTAGGTACAATAAGTTCCCCAGATGTTGGAATATATATTTTATTAAATGTCCCACCAACATTGATTATTTTTGAATTTTCGGCCAAATTAATTTTCTCTTTTATAAATTTAAGGTATTATAACTAATTATTACTAACAGGCAAAAAATTTTGATAATGAGGTCAAATAAATTGCGTCTGTTGTAGCGATTAAGGGATATATCCCAAATATTGGAAGTTATATTAATGATAAATTCAAATGCTGTAAATTTAAAAGATATTACTGTTTTGTATTGTGAAGATGAGGACGATTTACGAAATGTCACTGGTGATGTGATCAAGCAGTTCACTAAAGAGGTGCATCTTGCACAAAATGGTAGAATTGGATTTGAAACTTTTTTGCAATACCAAGATGATATAGATCTTATTATCACAGATGTTAACATGCCAGAACTCAACGGTTTGGAGATGGCTAGGAAAATCAAAGAGATCAATCCAAATATCCCAATAATTGTTGCTACTGCATTTTCAAACTCATCATATCTTTTAGAAGCGATTGAGCTTGGAATCGATAAATATGTACTCAAACCAATCGATATCAAAAAACTCTTTACTGTTATGAAACAGTCGTTACTTTATCACGAATTACAAGATCTCTATCGTGATAATCTTACGCATTTAGGAAATAGAAATGCACTTATTAAAGAGTTAAAACAAACAAAACCATCTATTATTGCACTTATTGATATTGATGATTTTTCTATTTTAAATGAATTGTATGGGGAAGAAAATGGAGATAAATTACTTGTCCAATTTAAAACTATCTTACAAGAATTTTTTCCAAAACCAAACTATGAACTTTACAGAGTAGGGGCAGATAAATTTGTTGTGAATCTTAGAAATACAGATACGACCCAAGATGAGTTACGTCTTGAATGTATTGAGCTTATTCATAAACTTGATAAGATGGGGATCCCTTTAGATAATGGAAATAATATCAATATTGGGATAACTATAGGGATAGCAAAATCTTCAAACCAAAATTTAAATCTGAAGTGCAATTTTTGAAAATTTCTCAAGAATAAGAGAAA
>CALMBI010000194.1 GCA_937860115.1 uncultured Arcobacter sp.
ATTGTAAGATTAAAAAAAATATTTGTCTTTGATTCGAGTCAAAGTAAGTCGCACAGAACTATATATCATCACTTTAGCGACTTTTTTCCAATAACTTTTTTCATAACAAGGTGTTTTGCAAGTTCTACACCTTGGTTTCTCTTCATAAGGACAATTTTGGAGCCTTTTTATAGAATATTGCATCACATCAAAACATTCTTCACACAGAGATATTTTGTTACAAAAATTTTTATTTTTATAGTTGTGAAATATCTCTTTATCACTTTGATTTGTATGTTGAGTTTTACAAAAATATTCAAAATAAGTTGTGAGTGTTTCCACTTCAGATCTATATTTTTCCAGTTTCATAGCAACCCTTTTGTAGAGATTTGAATCATTGTATAAATCTCCGATCTGACCTGATTTTTTTAACATCATCGTATGATTTTTCCATCCAACCAGATTTTGGTTTTGAAATGATTTTATCAAAATTTTCAATATATGGTTTGATATCTATAAGGGGTGTACCGCTGAGGACATCTATCCCTTTTACTGTGACTATATTATTTGTAACACTCACAAGTTCAACGATTGAGAGTCCAATGTTATTTGGATGCATCGGTGTTCTTGTCGCAAAAACACCCCTTTTTGTATTGGTGTGGTCATTAAATGGAACAACCTCTAAGGCATAGTTGTTTACTTTATGAAAATAGTAGATGAGATAGAGATGGGAAAATCCTTCTAAATCTTTAAGTCCTCGTGCATACTCTTCTTTAAAAATGATTTCTCCAATACATCCATCAGCACCACATGGTTGCACAGGCATATTTTCAAGAGATTGAAATGGTGTATAAATCGTAGCTAAAGTTGTGAATTGATAGATCATAGAGGCTCCTTATCCTTTGATTCCAGTGCAATTTTCAGGTTTATCATGTGGAAAAAGAAGATCTTTACCAATTAAAATAGCACACAACAAGGTAAAAATGTGAAACGAGATGGGAAAATCGATTTGAAGATAGAAAAAATTAACTCCATAAAAAAGTACCGTTGGATACTTAACAAAATAAAAAAATATAATCAAACTTCCTTGAATTACTTTCATAAATCAACTCCCTCATTTAATTTTTTTGTTAGATACCCATCTTCTATTTTTAAAACACTATCAAAGTATGGTAAAAGTCTATCATCATGAGTCACTACAATCATTGCAACTTCTTGTTCTTTTGCGATTTTACAAAGGAGTTCCATCACTGAAATAGCTCTCTCTTTATCAAGTGCAGCTGTTGGTTCATCAGCTAAAATAATTCGTGGATTGTTTGCCAACGACCTAGCTATTGCAACCCTTTGACTTTGTCCACCTGAAAGACTTCCTATCATATATTTATTTTTATCTTCAATTCCTAAGTACTCCAAAAGTTCTTTTGCTTTTTTAGTGTATTCAATTTTTGATATGCCATTCAATTGAGGCACAAGTGTTATATTTTCTTCAACATTTAAAAATGGGATTAAATTGTGAGTTTGAAAGATAAATCCAAGTTTTTCTCGTCTTAGTTTTCTTGTATCTTTTAGAATCCATTTATCATCATAAATCAATTCATCATCTAAGTATATTTTCCCTCTTGTTGGTTCTAAAATACATCCAAGCATCGTGAGCAGTGTAGTTTTTCCACTTCCACTAGGACCTACAAGCATAGAGATTTCCCCTTTTTGAAGTTCAAAACTTATCCCTTTTATGACCTGTAAAATGTTCTCTTTTGTCTTAAATTCTTTAACAAGATTTTCAACTTTTATAGCTAATCTATTCATAATTATTATTCACCTATCGCTTGTGCTGGATTTGCTTTTAGGGCTTTAACTATCCCAAAAAGTGAGCCAATTATACTTACTACAATAATTACAAAAAATAATCCGAAAGAATCACTCCATAAAAGAACAACATTCTTTGGAAATTTTCCACTGATGAGATTTGCAAAAATATTTCCAGCAAGAAATGCTAGAAACCCTAAAATAAGCGATTGCTGAACTATCATTTTAATTATTTCAAAGTTTGGCATCCCTATGAGTTTTAATATAGCAATCTCCTTTATTTTTCCAATAGTCATTGTATAGATTATTAAAGAGATAATGACGGAAGAAACTATGATTAAAATTACTGTAAACATTCCTATTTGTTTTGATGATTTTTCTATCACATTTTTTGTCAAAATCGCAGTTTGTTCCTCATTTGTAAAACTATTTTTATGTTTCCATCTTTTTATATTGTTTGATATAGTATCAATATCATAACCACTCACAACAGTCGCTACTATTGTATTTACAGTTGAGTTATTGGGTGTTGATATACCCCTTGCTCTATCATTTCTAATAGTGTTATTTGAAGATAAGAATTGCAACTCTTGTGCATCACTTAGACTTAAAAAAACTAAAACTTCACCACTATTTGATACGGCACCTTTGGTAATACCAACAACCTTATAAGTATCTCTCCCTAAAGGGATAATTGTATCAAGCCCAATTCCTAGCTTTTTATCCACGATTATTTCATAGTGGGGTTTAATTATCTCTCTTCCTTGTATTATGTTTGAAGGGCGACCAAGTTTACCCACTTCATAACCAACTACCGTAACCCTTTCAAGCTTCCCATTCACTTCAATTTGTAAAGTTTGGAAAGTCATCCCTGATACCTCTTTTATCCCAGTCATCCCTCTTATTTGGTATTTTACATCTTCAAAAAGTTTCGAACTCTCAGCAAAAGGACCGATTGTATCTTCCTGAACTACCCATAAATCAGCACCTACACTATTTATAAGTGATTTTGCATCTACAATCATCCCTCTATAAACACCAAGCATCACAAGGACAATTCCAAGTAACATACCAACCCCAATTGAAGTAACTATAAATTTCCCCAAAGAGTGTGAAATATCTTTTGTAGCTAGATTTATCATCGTCTTACAGTAGCTCCATTGTGAAGTGTTTTTTTATTTTCATCTGGAACCATTACCATATCGCCACTCTTTATATCCCCTTGTATCGCTACAAAATTTGAATTTGGTGACCTTGCTAAAATTTTTATTGGAACAAATAAAGCCGTTCCATTGTTGTAAAGCCAAATTCCATCTTGTTTCTCTCTCTTTACAATATTTTTAGCTTCACACAAAAGTACATCCCTAAGAGTATTTGTTACAATTCTAATTTCTGCTTGTTCATTTAAGAAAAATTGTTTAGGAATATTTTGAAATCCAACACCAATTTCTCGCTCATTAGTAACAGCATCACTGATAAAGTCTATTTTTTTTACAAATCCTTCGATAATATCATTTTCCCTTGAACGAAGTTGTATCTGGACAAATTGTTTTGTTTCTATTTTGCCACTTACAGCTTCATCAACAAATGCTTTTACCCAAACATCTTTAGGGTTTACTATTTTAAATAGTATTTTTCCAGCTAATGCGGTATCTCCAAATTCAATATCTTTTTGAACTACAATACCATCATGTGGAGCTTTTAAAATTAGATTTTTGAGTCTTTCTTTTGTCCCTAAGAGGGTAGATTGTAATCTTTTCAATTCACTATCAAGTGCTATTTTGTCATTTTCTAAAGCTTTCAAAGATACTTTTGCTACCACTTCTGAAAGTTTAATATTGTCATAATCAAGTTGTGATACCACTTCATCTTTATGAAGCTTTTCATATCTTTTGAGTTGAGTCAGAGCAACAGCATATTTCGCTTTTGCTTCCTCTATTTTACCAAGAGTAACTGCTTGATTAGATATAGCTTTTTCAATACTATATTCATCTTGAGCCATTTTTTCTTTTAAATCAATCCCATCGATAATAGCCAAAATTTGGTCTTTTTTGACATATTCTCCCTCTTTAACAAAAATATTGATCACTTTTCCTGTCAGATTTGAACTGATTTGATAGATCACTTCACTATCAACTATCCCAGTAGCAAAAATATCTTTTTGAAAATCTCCTACTTTTATATGGTTTGTTTCATAAGTAGTTTTTGGAATATACACAAATTTATAAAAACCACCTATCAGCAGCAAAATCCCAAAAGTTATTAAAAGTAT
>CALMBI010000195.1 GCA_937860115.1 uncultured Arcobacter sp.
ATGCTATTAGAGGTAAGGTTTATCTACCTGAAATTATTGGGTGCTGAATGGTTACTTTTTATCTTTATAGATGATTTGTGGATAGATTCCACCAAGAACTGTTTTGGATGTTGAAGATAAGATAGGATCAAGATCCTCTTTTGTATAGTTGTTCCCATCAGAAGCTAAAATGAGAATCGATTTTGCTTCAGATTCAATTTTGTTAAAAGCAACTTTGAAGGCTTCTATGGAACCATTTTCAATAAACTCTATTTTCATTTTGTTAAGCCTCCGAGATTTTTTTTAATGATAAACTAACTCTCTTAAAAAAATAATAAAAATGGTTAAGAGGATGTTAATTTAATTACAAGCAGGTGCAATTTCGTAACCAAGCTCCTCTAGAGCCTCGATATCTTTTAAAGCAACGTTTCCTTTGGTGGTAAGATAATCGCCTATCACAATAGCATTTGCTCCATGTTTCAGTACATTATATTGATCCTCTCCAAACATGAGTTCTCTTCCACCTGCAACCATGATCTTATGAGCATTTGGTACCATTTCTTTCACAAGTTCGATAAGCTCAAATGCTTCCTCTTTAGTGAGTCGATTTTCAACGAGTGGCAACGCACTATTTGGATGGAAAAAGTTAATAGGAACATTTTTAGGATCAAGTGAAGCGATCGATTTGATCATAGAAAGACGATCTTCTTTAGATTCTCCAAGTCCAAAAATACCACCACATACAAGATTTAATCCAGCTTTCTTTGCATCAAGACAAGTTTGGTATCTTTCATCCCAATCGTGAGTGGTACAAATTTGTGGATAAAACTCTCTTGAAGTTTCAAGATTATGATTATAATTATCTACTCCAGCATCTTTTAAAGCACATAATTGTTCATAAGTTGCTGTTCCATTACAAGCAATTATTTTAAGTCCTAAATCAAGTGCCTTCACTGCTTTTGCTGCACTTACTACATAAGCTAATCTATCAGCATCAAGCCCTTTCCCTGCAGTTACTAAACAAAATCCTATCGCTTTATTTGCTCTTGCTATTTTCGCTTCTTCTATGATTTGTTCAATTGTTTTTCGTTTGTATCTTGCGATATCTGCTTTGTATTTAACACTTTGAGTACAAAATTTACAGTCCTCATTACAAGTACCACTTTCTATATTTGATATCGCACACAGATACACTTTATCTATCATAGATGATCTCCTTTTGTTTCCAAGCTGTATCGCTTGGAGCTCTAAAATTATAAGTTATTTTATATTGTTTTTCAGATATTTCTAAAGTAGCACATTCACTTAGTGGCTTGTTTCTAGCACACACTTCCCCTGGATTGATGATAAGTGTACTATTCTCATATTTTGACTCAAATGTATGCGTATGACCATAGATGATAATATTTGTATCATTGTTCATATAAAATGGAAGATGCATCAATTTAAAGCTATTTTCTTTTATTTTAAAATAATAGGGCTCTTTGTGAATTTTATAATCATTTTGATACCCTACAAGATTAAAATCATTGTTTCCAAAGACACTTGTGTAGATAAGCCCAGAATTTTTTAAAAGCTCAAGATTTTCAACTATCTCAAGATCACCTGCATGGATAAGTATTTCACATCTAAGAGTTTTGAGATACTCTATAGCTTCAGCCATAAGATCAATTTTTTTATGGCTGTCTGAGAGGATCCCAATTTTCATTTATTTTTCTTTAGTAGATTTAGATGTAGCTTTAGTTGCTGTTTTTTTTGTTCTACTTTTCGTTGCTGTTTTTGTTGTCGATTTTGTAGTAGTTTTTTTTGTAGCAGATTTTTTTTCAGCTTTTTCTTTTTGTTCAGTTGTTTTTTTTGCAGGAGTTTTTTTCTTACCAGTTGTTGGTTGGTTTGCCATAATCTCTTTTACTTCCTCTAAAGAGAGAGCTTTGATATCTTGTTCATCAAGTGTTTTTGGGAGTTTATAATTATTTTTTCCCTCTTTGATATATGGTCCAAATCTTCCATTTAAGATTTGAATTTTTGCTTCAGGAAAATCTTTTAAAAGTGCTTTTTCTTTTGCAAGTTTAAGTTCAGCTACCACTTCTAAAGCCCTCTGTAAATTTATCTCATAAGGGCTATCAGTTTTAAGGCTAAAATACTCACTTTTTATTTGCACATAAGGTCCGAACCTTCCAATGTTTACTTTGACATCATTTCCATTTTCATCTTTTCCAAGTGTTTTTGGCATCGTTAAAAGAGTAAGTGCCTCTTCTAAAGTGATTGTATCCATGTTGTACTCTTTAGGAATTGAAGCAAATCGTGGTTTTTCTTCATCTTCCTTGCTTCCAATTTGTACAAAAGCTCCATATTGCCCCATACTTGCACTTATTGGTTTGCGAGTTTTTGGATCTTCCCCTAAGATTCTTGCATCTGCAAATTTCGCCCTTGGTGCATTTTTCTCTTTCTCATCCACATTTTTAGTAAAGTCATCGTAAAAATCGTGCATAACTTTTGTCCAAGTTATTTTCCCTTCAGCTATCTCATCAAATTCCTCTTCAATTGTTGCAGTAAAGCTAAGGTCAACAATCTTTGGGAAATGTTCTACTAAAAAGTCATTGACCACCTCTCCAATAGGAGCAGGAGCAAGTTTTTTATCTTCAGTTACCACAACATATTCTCTTGCTTGAATTGTTGAAATTGTAGGAGCATAAGTTGATGGTCGTCCAATCCCTTCAGCTTCAAGTTTTTTGACTAGACTTGCTTCAGTGTATCTTGCTGGTGGTTTTGTAAAATTTTGCTCAGTTAATAGCTCTTCAAGTTTTAGTTTTGTCCCTTTTTTTATTGTTGGAAGAATCTTTTCAGCACTATCGAGTGCTGCTTCTGGATCATCACTCCCTTCTGTATAAGCTTTCATAAATCCTGGAAATACTATTCTTGTTCCCTTCGCTTGAAACTCATATTGTTGTTTATCACCTGCAAGTATGCTATAGGTTCTATTGGCTATCACTGCATTTGCCATTTGACAAGCTAGTGTTCTTTTCCAAATAAGGCTATAGAGTTTGTACTGTGAATTATCAAGATATTGTTTGATATCACTTGGTTTTAAGTGTATATTAACTGGTCGTATAGCTTCGTGAGCTTCTTGAGCACCTTTTGCTTTTGTGGTATAGCTTCTTGGAGATGTGAGGATATACTCTTTCCCGTATTCTCCTTCGATAACTTCTTTTGCCATAGTTGTAGCAGTTGTTGAAAGATTGACACTATCTGTTCTCATATAAGTGATCAAACCACCCACATGATTTGGGATATTTATTCCACCTTCATAAAGTTGTTGTGCTACAATCATTGTTTGCTTTACACTAAAACCAGCTTTTCTACTTGCTTCTTGTTGGAGTGTTGAAGTGGTAAACGGAGGTGCTGGATTTCTTTTGCTCTCTTTTTCTTCTATTTGTGCTAGTAGATATTCACCTTTTTCACATTTAGCTTTGATGTTCATTGCTTCAGCTTCGTTTTTTACTTTAGCCATTTTACCATCAATTTTTGCTAACTCTGCTCTTAGGGTAGGGTTACTAAAATCGAGTTTGATTTTCCAAAATTCTTCAGGGATAAAAGCTCGTATTTCTCTTTCTCTATCAACTATGATTCTAACAGCAACACTTTGTACTCTACCTGCACTGAGTCCATATTTTACTTTTTTCCAAAGAAGTGGAGAGAGTTTGTATCCAACAGCTCTATCAAGAAGTCGTCTTGCTTGTTGAGCATCAACTAGATTTTGATCTACATCTCTTGGATTTTTGATTGCCTCTAAAATAGCACCTTTTGTGATCTCGTGAAATACGATTCTTTTAAGTGGATTTTTTTCGATTTTAAGAGCAGGGATAAGGTGCCAAGCGATCGCCTCTCCCTCTCTATCCTCATCGGCTGCTAGATAGATAACTGTATCTTTTTTGATATTTTTTTTGAGATCTTGTATAACTTTTGTTTTATCTTTTGTGATTTGGTAATCAGGTGCAAAATTGTTCTCTGGATCAAATCCAAGTGTTGATTTTGGAAGGTCCCTTACATGCCCCATTGAAGCCATTACAGTGAAGTCTGAACCTAAAAATTTCGATATAGTTCTTGCTTTTGCTGGTGATTCAACGATGACTAAATTTTTCATAAATATGACCTTGAAGATAAAAAATAAGCGAAATGGTAGCATAAAAAAATTTAATTTCGTTTAGAGAGAAAAGAAAGAAATTGATCACTCATTTGATCTAAGGTTTTAGTTTAAAATTTTTCTGATTTTAGTTTAATGATTAAATTGGTAAAATGACCCTAATTTCTAAAAAATACGGAGAACTTGGTGGACAATAATTTTGAAATATTGAAAAATATTGATAATGAAGAATTATATAGTAAGACTTTTATTTCATTTGATAATTTAAATGCTATTAAAAGTAAAAATTTCGAAGCATTCACACGATTTAAATTGATGGGTTTTATTGATATTTTATCAAAAAGACTCAATTTGGATCTAAGCAACTTTAGACAAGAAGCAACGCAATATTTTGATTCTATAGAACCACAGCCTACACTAAAAGAGATTCAACCTAAAAAAGTCCCATTAAGTATTAATTCTAATAGATTAAAATATGTAGGGATTGGGGTAGCAAGTTTAGCGCTCTTCATCATAGGATATATGATACTTATTAAAGAGCCAACAAAAGATCTTACAGATGTTCAAGTTTCACCCCCAAGTCAAGTAGTTGTTGAAAAATCAGTACAGGTGGTTGATCAAAATTTAAGTGAACTCAATGCAACACAAGATAATAACTCTATTGATCAAAATCAAACTATCCAAACACCAACAACTAAAGAGATCAATGAACCTAAAAAAGTGGCTGTAAGTAAAGATGTTATTAAAATTGTTCCAAGAAAGAAAGTATGGGTAGGAATAGTTGATCTTGATACAAAAGAAAAAGTTGATTATACGATTGAAGAAGAATTGATAATAGATAGATCAAAAAATCAAATTATAGTTGTAAATGGTACATATATTTCACTTTTTGATGGTGAAAAAGAGCACACTTATAATTTTGATGGAAGGGTACGATTTCTCTGTAAAGATGGAAACATTAAAGAGATAAGATTCGCAGAATTTAAATCACTAAATGATGGAAAAGCTTGGAAATAGTTCTAGGCTTTTTGATCTCACATAATCTACAAAAAAATTACAAATAAGTTTCAATCAAGTAATACATATCTATAATGGCAATTATGAAAAAAGTATTAGTAGTCGCCAAAATTTAAATCTGAAGTGCAATTTTTGAAAATTTCTCAAGAATAAGAGAAACAAATAATACAAAAGTTGTGTTTGAGATGATGAAGAGGTTAAATGTTACAATCTTTCTTCAGATTCTAACCACAGAATGCAAAGGAAGTAAAGATTGAAATATAAACATTTAACCATAGAAGAAAGGTATCAGATTTCTGCTTTAAAAAAAGCAGGGTATAAACAAAAACGAAGATTCAAAAGTTATCAGCAATATTGTTAAAAATGAGTTAAAGTCACTTGGATATACATCAGATCAGTCATACGACTTTGATACAGCTGTCAAATATCTCAAGTCTACTAAATATGATTTGATTATTTTAGATCTTCATTTGCCTGATGGTGAAGGGTATGAACTTATAAGTAATATTAAAAGTCTTACTGATACAAAAGTTGTAATCTTAACAGCCAACACAGAAAAACAACTTAGAGAAGAATTATTCCACCATGGAATTTTAGATTATATAATCAAAGATAAAAACCTATCATATGCACTAAAAGAGCTGCATAAGGTATTAGAACATATTCAAACAGTAAAAACATATAATATTTTAGTTATTGATGATTCTGCATTTATTTGTAAACAAATCGAAAATGTTTTACTTCCTAGAAATTATAAGGTTACTATTGCAAAAACTGCTCAAGATGGTTTGGAAAAACTCTTAAATGGTAAATATGATCTTATAACTCTTGATATGGAACTCCCTGATATTCATGGAAGTGATGTATTAGAAGAGATTAAATTACGAAAAGAGTTTTTAGATATTCCAATCATTGTAATCTCTGGTACTAATGATAGTGATTTAATAAGAAAGATTTATAAACTAGGTGGAAGCGATTTTATTAGAAAACCTTTTATTGTAGATGAGTTTGCACTTAAAGTTGATCTTTGGATCGATTATAGAAAAAAACATTTTAATGAGCTTGAACAAAAAGATCAACTTCTTTCTCAACAATCAAAAATGGCTACTATGGGTGAGATGCTTGAAAATATTACCCATCAGTCACGTCAGCCACTCTCAATCATCACTTCTTTAGCAAGTGGAACTCTATTTGAACAAGAGATGCATGGTGAAGTTACAAAGGAACATTTAAAGGATTCGCTCGAACAAATAGTCCAATCAGCAGTGCACTTAAGTGACACTATGACAATGTTTAGAAATTTTTATAAAAAAGAATCACCAAAAAGTGAATTTGACTTAGAAGGATTGTTTACAAAGGCATTTCAGTTAACTCAATCAAAATTTCATAATCGTGAGATCAAATTTATAAATCAATTTGAGAAGATCACACCTAATGGATATGAAACAGAACTTCTACAAGTTTTTATCAATATTTCAAATAATGCACGTGATGAGTTTGAAAAAAATAAATTTAATGAAAAATATATTTTTATAAAAACTAACAAAGAGATGATAAATGCATTTATATATCAATAAAAGATAATGCTGGCGGTATTCCAGAAGATGTTTTATAATGCACACTTAACAACTAAAGGGAGTGAAAAGGGACTGGAATAGGGCTTTATATGAGTAAAGAGATTATTGAAAAACATTATGATGGGCAGATTACATGTAAAAACGAAAATTTTACTTATGATAGTAATATTTATCGTGGAGCAAACTTTACTATTACAATCCCCCTTAATTAAATATTTTCTTTAGCTTGGCTATAATCTTGCCAAACTTACCAATTAAAAATTCAAAATTAGGATATGAAATTGTCAAATAATTTATTACAAAAACAAGCTGATACGATTCGATTTTTAGCAGCTGATATGGTTCAAGCTGCAAATAGCGGACACCCAGGTGCTCCAATGGGACTAGCTGATATTGCTACAGTTTTAAGTAAACATCTTAAAATAAATCCAAAAGATGCAACTTGGCTCAATAGAGATAGATTAGTTTTTAGTGGAGGGCATGCAAGTTCTTTAGTGTATTCATTATTACACCTTTGGGGATTTGATGTTAGTTTAGAAGATTTAAAAGCTT
>CALMBI010000196.1 GCA_937860115.1 uncultured Arcobacter sp.
GAGTGCAAGCACAGGCATTAGGATCTTGGATAACAGAACATGCTAATCAAAAAGTTCTAAAAATATCACTTCCACAAAAAAGAAGAGCATGGATGAATGGTTTGTTTGAAAATGTAGAACAAAGTCAAATTCCTTTCAAATACACATAGCAATTTTTATTCAATAATTACTAACATTTGAGGAGAAAGCTATAATTAATTGTTATAGTACAACTTTTCTATTGCATAATTTGGGTTAAATTTATCTTTTGAAGATTAATGCTCATATTTTTGATTATCGGCTAAAGGAAGTTCAATATAAAACTTCGCACCATGTTCACTATTTTTAACATAAAGCTCACCCATTAAGCTTTCATTGATTATTTTTCTACTCATATGAAGCCCAAGTCCTGTCCCTATACTCTCATCTTTCGTTGTAAAATACTCATCGAAAATAGTATCAATAATATCATTTGGTACACCACCACCATTATCTTCAATAGTAATCATCACTCTATCACTAGCAATATGCAAGAGTTCTATTTTGATCCAAGGATTTGAATTTTCTTTTTCGATCAATATATCTTTTGCGTTATTGATGATATTGATGATAACCTCGATAAGTTCACCTACAACCATTGTTATTTTTGTTTTTTTGGTATAGTCTATTGTGTTAATAAGCTCTATCGCATTATCTTTCAATGCAAGATTGACGATTTTCAGTGCTAAATCGATTCTATCTTCGACAATCAGCTCTTTACGCTCTTTTTTCTCTTTGATAAAATTTCTAAAGGTATTGATACTATCAGACAGATAGATCGTTCGATCAATAATCCCATTCATATCGTCTATAAAATTTTTCTCCTCTAATATCCCTAACTCTTTTTCTACTATTGTTTTGGAAGCTATTGTTGAGATGGCTGAGAGTGGTTGTCTCCATTGATGGGCTATATTTCCTATCATAGCTCCAAGGTTTGCCATTTTAGAGATTTCGATAAATTGTTTCTCTTTTTGCTCTTTAAGAGCTAATTCTATCTCCACTTTTTCTTTAAGTG
>CALMBI010000197.1 GCA_937860115.1 uncultured Arcobacter sp.
GGGGTGCTGGATTTGGTGCTTATATCGATATCCCTTCAGTTATCATCGTTATTGGTGGTACTGTAGTTGCAACTATTGGTGCATTTGAAGGTGCTGATCTAAAACAATTTGGTAAAGCGATGGGGGTTGCAATGAATAACCTCAAAGTGGAATCAACTCCAGAACTTATCGAAAAAATTATTTTTTATGCGACAGAGATCAAAAAAAATGGTGTTATGTCAGTTGAACAAAAGATTATGGAAGAGAAAAATCCATTTTTTAAAGAGTCTTTTGCCTTACTTGTAGATAATACAAAACCTGATGTTATTGAAGCTTTAATGGATACAAAATTAGAACATATGGAAAATAGACACAAAACTATGATTTCAATGTTTGGTAGTATTGGTGGAGTTGCTGGAGCGTTTGGAATGATTGGAACACTTGTTGGACTTGTTGCAATGCTTGCCAACCTTTCTGATCCATCTGCTGTTGGACCTGCGATGGCAGTTGCCTTACTAACAACTCTTTATGGAGCTTTAATTGGTACTGGATTTGCAGGTGTTTTTGAAGCTAAACTTGGAAATAAACATAGTGCGGAAATGATAGCGCATCAAATAACAATTCAAGGTGCAGTTATGATTGCTAGTGGTGAATCTATTGGTAATATCAAAATGAAACTCAATGCAATTTTACCTCAAGTAGCTGGATAAATAAAAAATGGGTAAAGATAAATGTCCTGAATGTCCTAAGTGTTTGCCAGGTTGGCTTGTTCAATTTGGTGACCTTATGTCATTACTTCTTTGTTTCTTTATTCTTCTTCTTTCTATGGCAACCATGGATAAAAAAAAGGTTGAAGAATACTTTGATATTATGAGAAGAAGTATGGGATTTTTAGAGGGTGCAGAGGATACTGCTGCAGCTGAAAAAGAAAAGCTAGCTGCTGAACAACGTGATGCAAGTGAAGCTGGAAATGAGGGTGATGCAGGTGCTGGAAATGATAATGGAGAGATGATAGAAGCACTTGAAGAGATTGCTCAAGCATATAATGAAGCTACAGATTCTCAAGAAACACAAGAGATGATTGTTGTTTCAAAACAAAACAATGAATATGTTATGGATATTCCTGCTTCACTAATGTTTGGCGATGGTGATTATAACATTCAAGATGAACAAGCTACAAAATTCATAAGTAAAATTGCTAGAATTGTTCGAACAATGGAAAACAACATGGATATAGAGGTTGCTGGTCATTCTAGCGTGGATGAAACACTAAGAGGTGATGGTATCCCTAGAGATAGCTGGGATCTTTCAGCGCTCAGATCAATCTCTATAGTAAAAGAGCTAATAAAAAATAAGATTGAGCCTTCAAGATTAAAAGTATCATCATACGGATCATATCGTCCAAAAAGTGATGTAGGAACAGAAAATAGAAGAGTTGAGCTTAAATTTGTCACAAGCAATGTAAAAGAATCTGGACTAAAAGAGAGTAATTTCTTTGATAGAGTTCAAAATTAGATCAACAAAAAAGGAGTTTTATGACTGGTGGAATTAATCAATTTAACGTATCGATGCTTAATGAAGCAAATAAAGAAACTCAAAGGCTTCATAATTTAAAAAATGCAAAAGATGATCAAGCATTAAAAAAAGTGTGTAATGATTTTGAAGCATTTTTTTTACAACAAATCATGGATATATCCCTAAAAAGTTCAACTATCGCAGGTGAAGGTACAGGAAGTGAAATTATCAAAGGGATGTATACAGAATCTTTAGCAAAACAAAGTGCAGGAACGCTAGGGATAAGTACGATGTTGTTTCAATTTTTAAGTGAAAAAGAGAAAGGTATTAGATGATTAAAAGTCATGTAAATCGAATGATCAATTTAGCTGTAGCACTCAAAAATGCAATACTTGATGATATTAAAGATGTAAAAAATGCAAATCATGCAAAATTACTTGAAAGAAATGATGAAAAGTTGGAGCTTATGAACCAAATTTCACAAGCGCAACAAGAACTCAATCAACAATTTGCAATAGATATCAATAATGGTATCGATATAAATCTTTTTAAAGATGATATAGATTTACTTGAAAAACATTTAAGAGAACTATATGAATTAAATGGAAAATTAGCTTCTATTGTCCTTCCTGTAAAAGAGATGTATAGACAAATTATTGATGAGATCAGTATTCAAAATGGTGGTAGACTTTTTGAGGTAAATGCATAATGAAACTATTTTTAGTTTTGATTTTTGTTTTTTCTAGATTTTTATTTGCAGAAACTATATTAGTTTCAAATAAAGATTTGAAATATAAAGAAACGGTAGATTTTGATAATTTACGTGAACTTACAATAGATAAAAA
>CALMBI010000198.1 GCA_937860115.1 uncultured Arcobacter sp.
CACTTCCTTCGCTTCTGAGACGATTTCTGGGAAATCTTGGTAGTTTTCTATAATACAAATTTTTATATTATTCAGATTGATAAAATTTTGTAAATTTGAAAGATCCTCTTTTTCATATCTAAAATCATCAAGATCAATATATAAATAATCATCATGAGTATCTTGTAAAAAATTATAGATAATAGAAGTTTTACCAGATAATTTTGGTCCATACAAAAAAGTTTTTTTATGGATTATTGAAATTTTTCTATCTAAAAGAGATGGAAAGTTAATTTTGTTTTCGTAAAGTGTTTCTAATAAATTCATATAAAATTGTAATATATTCCTTTTTAAAAGGAAATAAAATTATAAAAATCACTATTTTTGTTTATATTTATACATAATATTATTGACAAAAAATCTTTTTTTCGATACAATCCGCGCTCATACATAAGATCAGGGTTGTATTAAAATAATGCCTGACGAGTTCTTTAAAGGAAAAAAAATGGAAAAAATTAGATTAAAGCTTAAAGCTTATGATCATAGAGTTTTAGACAGATCTGTTGCTTCTATCATTGAAGCTGTAAAACGAACAGGTGCTGAATTAGTTGGTCCAATTCCAATGCCTACTAAATTCAGAAGATACACTGTTATTAAATCACCACACGTTAATAAATCAAGTAGAGAGCAATTTGAAATCAGAATTCATTCAAGAATTATCGATATCGTTTCTGCAACTCCAGACACAATTGATTCATTAATGAAACTTGATCTTGCGCCTGAAGTAGACGTAGAAGTAAGATCAATGGGTAAAGAATAGGAGGTAGTAGATGGAATTTATCGTAGAAAAAATCGGGATGAGTAGAACTATTACAGTACCTTCAATACCTGTTACATTAGTAAGAGTATTAGATGCTAAAGTTTGTGAAGTGAATGACGGTGTTGCAATTGTTGCTTACAGTGATGGTAAAAAATTCAATAAAGCAATTGAAGGTCAACAAAAAAAATATAACTTATCTAAAGAATTCAACAGATTTGCAACAATGAATGTAGCAAATACTGAAGCTGGTGATTTAGATAGATCTGCTCTAGTTGAAGGTGTAGTTGTTAAATCTACATTTAAAACAAAAGGTAGAGGATTTTCTGGTGTTGTAAAAAGATGGAACTTTGCTGGTGGTAGAGGATCACACGGACACAGAATGGGAAAAAGAACTGGTTCTATTGGTAACTGTGAGTGGCCAGGAAGAGTTCAACCAGGTAAAAAAATGCCAGGTCAATATGGTAATGAAACAATTACTCATAAAAACAATGTAGTTTCATTTGATGGTGAAACAGGAATTTTAGTTCTTAAAGGAAGTGTTGCTGGTGCAAACGGTACTTTAGGTAAAGTAAGGATAGCATAATGTCTAAATTAGTAGTATTAAACGATAAATTTGAAGCAAATGGTGAGATCGTATTACCAGAGAAATTTCAAGGTATCAACGCACACAATTTACATTTATATGTAAAGTCATATTTAGCATCATTGAGATCAAATACGGCTAGAGTTAAAAACAGAAGCGAAGTAAGTGGTGGTGGTAAAAAACCTAAATCACAAAAAGGTAGTGGAGCTGCTAGATGGGGTTCAAAAAGATCACCATTATTCGTTGGTGGGGGTCAAGTATTTGGTCCATCAAATAGAAATTACGATCAAAAAATTAACAAAAAACAAAAAGTATTAGCATTACAATATGCTATTAATGCTCAAGCTGAAAGAGGAGCTCTTTTTGTAGTTGATTCAGTAAAAGTAGAATCTGCAAAAACTAAAGATGCTGCTGCAATCGTTAATAAATTAAATAAAAGAGATATGTTAATTGTTGTTGATCAATTTGATGACAATACATACTTAGCGTTTAGAAATATTAAAAATTGTTATGTGATTGAAAAATCAGAATTAAATGCTTATGCAGTAGCTGCATTTCACTCAGTAATGATTGAAAAAGCTGTTATTGATAGCTTAATAGCGTAAGGGAAAGGGTACAATATGGCAGATATTACAGATATCAAATCAATCCTTTATACAGAAAAAACGATCTCTTTACAAGAAAATGGAGTAATCGTTGTTCAAACTAGTCCTAGAATGACTAAAAATGGATTAAAAGAGGTATTTAAAGAGTATTTTGGTGTAACACCTAAAAATGTAAATTCTTTAAGACAAGATGGTAAAGTGAAAAGATTTAGAGGTAGAGCTGGTCAAAGAGCTGATTTCAAAAAGTTTTATGTAACATTACCAGATGGCGCTCAAATAGCGAACCTATCGGCATAAGGAAGTAAAGATGGCAATTAAAAAATTTAGACCTATTACACCTGCTAGAAGATTTATGAGTGTTATGGATACTTCTGATATCACTTCTAAACCAACAGTAAGATCACTTTTAGTAAAAGTAAAAGCTACTGCAGGAAGAAACAATAACGGAAGAATCACTTCAAGACATAAAGAAGCTGGTGCAAAAAAGAATTATAGAATTATCGATTTTAAAAGAAATAAATTTGATATTCCAGGAACAATCTCAACTGTTGAGTACGATCCATACAGAAACTGTAGAATTTGTCTTGTAACATATGCGGATGGAGAAAAAAGATATATTCTTCAAGCTAGCGGTATGCAAGTAGGAGATAAAGTTCAATCAGCTGTAAGTGGACTTGATATCAAAACTGGAAATGCTATGCAACTTATGAGTATTCCTGTTGGAACAATGGTTCACAACATCGAATTAAATCCAGGACACGGTGGTCAAATTGCTAGATCTGCTGGTGGTTATGCACAAGTAATGGGTAGAGAAGACAAATATGTTATCATGAGATTGCCAAGTGGTGAGATGAGAAAAGTACTTGGTGTTTGTATGGCAACAATCGGTGTAGTTGGAAATGAAGATTTCTCTAACATGGTAATTGGTAAAGCTGGTAGAGCTAGACATATGGGAATTAGACCACAAACAAGAGGATCTGCAATGAACCCAATCGATCACCCACATGGTGGAGGAGAAGGTAAAACTGGTCCAGGTAGACATCCTGTTACTCCATGGGGTATGCCAACTAAAGGTTATAAAACTAGAAAGAAAAAAGCTAGTGATAAACTAATTATCTCAAAAAGAAAAAAATAAGGGTTAAGTGATGGCAAGAAGTATTAAAAAAGGTCCATTTGTTGATGCTCATTTAGCAAAAAAAGTGGCTAAAGCTGTAGAAACTAACGATAAAAAACCAATTAAAACTTGGTCAAGAAGAAGTACGATTTTACCAACTATGATAGGATTAACATTTACTGTTCACAATGGAAGAAACTTTGTACCAGTAACTATTACTGAAAATCATATCGGTTATAAATTAGGTGAGTTTGCACCAACTAGAACATTCAAAGGACACAAAGGTTCTGTTCAAAGAAAGGTAGGATAATAATCGATGAGTAAAGCAACATTAAAATTTATTAGACTTTCTCCAATCAAAGCTAGATTAGTAGCTAGAGAAGTTCAAGGTATGAATGCTGAAGTAGCAATCGCTTCTTTAGAATTTACTCCAAATAAAGCAGCTGGAATTATTGCAAAAGTTATTGCTTCTGCAGTGGCTAATGCTGGTTTAGAATCAGAAAATGCAGTTGTTACTAGCTGTAGAGTTGATAAAGGTCCAGTTCTTAAGAGATTTACTCCAAGAGCAAGAGGAAGTGCATCACCTAAACATAAACCTACTGCGCACATTTATGTTGAAGTAGCTGCAATAGAAGGAGACAAGTAATATGGGTCAAAAAGTTAATCCAATTGGACTAAGATTAGGAATCAATAGAAACTGGGAAAGCAGATGGTTTCCAAGTTTTGATAAAATGCCTGCTAATATTGCAGAAGATGATAAAATCAGAAAATTTATCAAAAAAGAATTATATTATGCTGGTATTGCACAAACAGTTATCGAAAGAACTGCTAAAAAAGTAAGAGTTACTATCGTTGCTGCTAAACCAGGTATCATTATTGGTAAAAAAGGTGCAGATGTAGAAAAGATCAAAACAAGTCTTGCTACATTAGTTGGAAAAGAGATAGCTGTTAATATCAAAGAAGAAAGAAAACCTTTCTTATCTGCTCAATTAGCTGCTGAAAATGTTGCTCAACAATTAGAAAGAAGGGTTGCATTTAGAAGAGCTATGAAAAGAGTTATGCAAAACGCTATCAAAGCTGGTGCAAAAGGGATCAAAGTTTCTGTTTCTGGAAGACTTGGTGGAGCTGAAATGGCTAGAACTGAGTGGTACTTAGAGGGAAGAGTTCCATTGCATACATTAAGAGCAAAAGTTGATTATGGATTCGCTGAAGGTCACACGACTTATGGATGTATCGGTATCAAAGTTTGGATCTTCAAAGGTGAAGTACTTGCAAAAGGTATCCAACCAGAGAGAAACGAAGAGTCTGATAACAAAAAAAGAAGACCAAGTAAACCAAGAAGAGGTAACTAATCATGTTAATGCCTAAAAGAACAAAATATAGAAAAGTAATGAAAGGTCGAAATAGAGGAGTAGCTGGAAGAGGAAACGAACTAGCTTACGGAACTATTGGACTTAAAGCATTAGAGCACGGAAGAATCGATTCAAGACAAATTGAAGCGGCGAGAATTGCAATGACAAGAAAAGTAAAAAGAACTGGAAAAGTTTGGATTACAGTTTTCCCAGCAAAACCTTTAACTGCTAAACCACTTGAAACGAGAATGGGTAAAGGTAAAGGAAGTGTTGATAAATGGGTTATGAACATTAAGCCAGGAAGAATTTGTTTTGAGATGGCTGGTGTTGAAGAATCATTAGCAAGAGAAGCATTAACTTTAGCTCTTCACAAATTACCATTTAAAACAAAAATTGTAACATTAGAGGCACAAAATGATATATTCTGATTTAAATACTAAAAGTTTAGAAGAGTTAAAAGCTTTATTAAAAGAGAAAAAGGTGTTATTGTTTGAACTTAGAGCTAAGTTAAAAACAATGCAATTAACGAACACAAGTGAGTTAAAACTAGTTAAAAAAGATATAGCTAGAATTCAAACTGCTATCGTTGCAGTTAGTGCAAACTAAGGATAAGAATATGACTTCACATAAAAGAGAAATTCAAGGTGTTGTGGTAAAAAGAAGTGGAGATAAAACAGTTTCTATTTTAGTAACTAGATCAGTACTTCATCCAAAATATCACAAAACTGTTAAAAGATTCAAAAAATATTTAGTTCATGATGAAAAAAATGAAGTGAATGTTGGTGATACAATTTCTGCTGTTGAATGCAGACCATTATCTAAAACTAAATCTTTTAGATTAAAAACAATTATCGCAGCGGGAGTTAACTAATGATTCAAAGTTTTACTAGATTAAATGTAGCTGATAATAGTGGTGCTAAAGAGATTATGTGTATTAAAGTTTTAGGTGGATCAAAAAGAAGATATGCAACAGTAGGTGACGTTATCGTTGCTTCTGTTAAAAAAGCTGTTCCACATGCACCTAAAATTAAAAGAGGTCAAGTAGTTAAAGCTGTTATCGTTAGAACTCATAAAGAGGTTCAAAGAGAAAACGGATCTTTAATTAGATTTGATGACAATGCAGCAGTAATCATTGATGCAAAAAGAGAGCCAGTTGGTACAAGGATTTTTGGACCAGTTGCAAGAGAAGTTAGATACGGTGGATTTATGAAAATCGTTTCACTAGCTCCGGAGGTATTATAATATGGCAACTAAATATAAAATTAAAAAAGGTGATACTGTAAAAATTATCGCTGGTGATGATAAAGGTAAAGTTAGCGAAGTTATCGCAGTTTTCCCAAAAACTGGAAAAGTTCTTGTAAAAGACTGTAAAATCGCTAAAAAAACTGTAAAACCTGATTCTGAAAAAAACCCAGATGGTGGTTTTGTAAATAAAGAGATGCCAATAGATATCTCTAATGTAGCAAAAGTAGAAGGTGAATAAGATGGCTGCTAGATTATTTGAAAAATATAAAAGTGAAATCAAACCAGCTTTACAAGCTGAGTTCGCGCAAAATAAAATGTTAACTCCAGCATTAGAGAAAATTACTATCTCTGTAGGTGCTGGTGAAGCTATGAAAGATACTAAATTAATGCAAAACATTAATGATACTATCTCTTTGATTGCTGGACAAAAAGCAGTAACAATTGTTTCTAAAAAATCTGTTGCTGGATTTAAAGTAAGAGAAGGGATGCCTGTAGGTGTTAAAGTAACACTTAGAGGTGAAAGAATGTATGAATTCATGGATAAACTTTGTACAATTGCACTTCCAAGAGTTAAAGACTTTAGAGGTGTAGAAAAAAATGGTTTTGATGGACAAGGTAACTTTAACTTTGGTCTTGATGAGCAATTAATGTTCCCAGAAGTAGAGTATGATAATATCATCAAAACTCACGGTATGAACATTTCAATCACTACTACAACAAATAGTGACGTTCAATCTTTTAGATTATTAGAATTAATGGGATTACCATTTACTAAAGGGGGAAGAGCATAATGGCAAAGAAAGCAATGATATTAAAAGCAGCTAAACCTGCTAAATTTTCTACAAGAGCTTATACAAGATGCTCAATCTGCGGAAGACCACACTCTGTATATAGAGATTTTGGTCTTTGTAGAGTTTGTTTAAGAAAAATGGCTAATGAGGGATTAATTCCTGGTGTTAGAAAAGCTAGTTGGTAATATAAAAAAATTAAAAAAAAGAGGATAAGCCCATGATGAATGATTTAATCGCAGACGCAATAACTCGAATCAGAAATGCTGCTATGAGAAAATTAGAAGTAACTACTCTAATTCACTCAAACACAGTTGAAGCAGTTATGAATGTTTTAAAACAAAAAAACTATATCGAAAGCTATACAGTTGAAGATTTAGGAAACAATAAAAAAGCTATAAAAGTAGTTTTAAAATATGATGATAATGATAAAAGTGTTATCAATGAACTTAAAAGAGAGTCTAAACCAGGAAGAAGAATGTACAAAGCTGCTTCTGAGTTAAAAAACTTTAAAAACGGATATGGAACAATCGTAGTTTCTACTAACAAAGGTGTTATCGCTAATGATGAAGCGCATAAACTGAATGTTGGTGGCGAAGTACTTTGTTCTATTTGGTAAGAGGAGAGAACTATGTCAAGAATTGGAAAATTACCTATCGCAATACCAGCTGGTGTTGAAGTTTCTGTAAATGGTTCTGTTGTTGTTATCAAAAAAGGTAGCAATGTTGTTGAAGTTGAAACTCACGGAAGAGTAGGAATCGATGTTGCTGAAGGTAATGTTGTATTCTCTGTTAAAGGTGAAGAAGCACAAGATAAAGCATTCTGGGGAACATACAGAGCTTTAACTGCTAATGCTATTACTGGATTAGTAACAGGTTTCAGTAAATCTTTAGAGATCAATGGAGTTGGATATAAAGCAGCTGTAAAAGGTGATGTTTTAGAACTTGCTCTTGGATATTCACACCCAATCAACTATGAGATTCCATCTGGAATTGAAATTACTGTTGAGAAAAACGTTATTAACGTAAAAGGTAGTAGCAAACAACAAGTTGGTCAAGTTGCTGCAATAATTAGAGGCTTTAGAAAACCAGAACCATACAAAGGTAAAGGTGTTAAATATTCTGATGAGACTATCATTAGAAAAGCCGGAAAAACTTCTAAAAAGTAAGGGTTGAATTATGAGTAGAATTAAAGACTTAGCTAAAAAAAATGCATTAAGATTAAGAAGAAAAAGAAGAATTAGAGGAAAAATCAGTGGTTTGGCTGAAAAACCAAGACTATCTGTATTTAAGTCTAATAAATATTTCTATGCACAAGCTATTGATGATGTTGCAGGTGTTACACTTGCTTCAGTTGATAGTAGAGCAATGAAACTTAGTGTAAATAAAGAAAATGTTGTTAAAGTTGCTGCTATTATGGCAGAAAACTTAAAAGCTAAAAATATCGAAACAGTTGTATTTGATAAAAATGGTTACTTGTATCATGGTGTTATCGCAAGTTTTGCTGATGCACTAAGAGACAATGGAATCAGAGTATAAGGGGCTTAAGATGGCTGTAGTTAATAGAGAAGATTTCGAAGAAGCTATCGTTAAGATAGGAAGAGTTACGAAAGTTGTTAAGGGTGGTAGAAGATTTAGATTTACTGCACTTGTTGTTGTTGGAGATAAAAAAGGTACTGTAGGGTATGGAACTGGAAAAGCAAAAGAGGTTCCAGATGCTATTAAAAAAGCTCTTGATGATGCTTTCAAATCTCTTGTAAAAGTTAATATTCATGGTACTACAATTAACCATGATGTTGAGCACAAATATAATGCAAGTAGAATTTTATTAAAACCTGCATCAGAGGGTACTGGACTTATCGCTGGTGGAGCTGCAAGACCAGTTCTTGAGCTAGTTGGTATCAAAGATATCATTGCTAAATCTTTAGGATCAAATAATCCTAACAATCTAGTACAAGCTACTGTTGAAGCATTAGCTATGATCAAAGGATAAGAAGATGTCATTATTACAAGAATTAAGACCTGCTGAGGGAAGTACTAAAAATACTAAAAGAATTGGTAGAGGTCAAGGAAGTGGTAACGGTAAAACTGCTGGAAAAGGTAACAAAGGTCAAAAAGCTAGAAGTGGTTATTCAATCAAAAGAGGATTCGAAGGTGGTCAACAACCACTTCACAGAAGACTTCCAAAGGTTGGATTTACTTCAAGAGTAGTGAAACCTTTAACAATTAATGTAGATAAAGTAACTAAAGTTGCTGCATTAGCTGAAATTACTATGGATTCAATCAAAGAAGTATATAGAATGTCAGCATCAGTTGCTAAAGTAAAACTTATCGGTGCAGGTGCTAAAGATTTAGTATCTAAAATTAAAGACGAAAATGTTACTGTAACTGGTAAATAATTGTGAATAAAGACCTATTAAATAAAATCTTAATAACTTTAGGGTTTATTTTAATATACAGAATGCTGGCATATGTGCCAGTACCTGGTGTCGATCTAGATGTAATTAAAGAGTTTTTTGATTCAAATTCAAACAATGCATTAGGCTTAGCAAATATGTTTAGTGGAAATGCAGTTGAAAGAATGAGTATTATCTCTTTAGGTATTATGCCTTACATCACAGCTTCTATTATTATGGAGCTTCTTGCTGCTACTTTCCCATCTCTTGGTAAAATGAAAAAAGAGAGAGATGGAATGCAAAAATATATGCAAATCATCAGATATACTACTATTGTTATTACATTGATCCAAGCTGTAGGTGTTTCTATGGGATTAAATTCTCTTACTGGAAAAACTGGAGCGAGTGCAATTATGTTAGATTTAAATACTTTTATTTTTATTGCTACTATCTCAATGGTTACTGGAACTATGCTTTTAATGTGGATTGGAGAACAAATCACACAAAGAGGTATTGGTAATGGTATTAGTTTAATTATCTTTGCTGGTATCGTATCTGCGATACCAAGTGCTATTGGTGGAACTGTTGAACTTGTAAACAACGGTCAAATGAATTTCTTAACTGTCATTGCTTTACTTATTGTAATCCTTGCTACTGTAGGGTTTATTATTTATGTTGAGCTGGCTGAGAGAAGAATACCAATTACTTATAGTAAAAAAGTGATGATGGAAAATCAATCAAAAAGAATTATGAATTATATTCCTATTAAAGTAAATCTTTCTGGTGTTATTCCTGTTATTTTTGCAAGTGCTATTTTAATGTTTCCTTCAACTATTCTTTCTGGAACTCAAAATGAATATTTGTTAGTTGTTGCAGATTATTTAAATCCGAACAGTTATACATTTAATCTTTTGACTTTTCTTTTTGTTGTGTTTTTTGCATATTTTTATGCATCAATCACTTTCAATGCAAAAGATATTAGTGAAAATTTAAAAAGACAAGGTGGTTTTATTCCTGGGATTAGAACAGGTGATACAACAAAAGACTTTTTAAATGAAACTGCAAGTAGATTGACATTTTGGGGTTCTATATATTTAGGTGCTGTTGCAACTGTTCCATGGCTTATTGTAAAAGCTATGGGAGTACCATTTTTCTTTGGTGGGGTTGCTGTTATGATTGTTGTTCAAGTTGCTATTGATACTATGAGAAAAATAGAAGCTCAACAATACATGAATAAATACAAAACGCTTAGTGCAGTAGGTTTATAACGCTTGGCTATACCTTTACGAAAACAAAATGAAATAGAAAAGCTTCGAATCGCTGGAAATGCGGTTGCGAAGACTCTTTGTTACTTAGAACAAAATGTAAAATCTGGAATGACTTTATTGGATGTTGATAAAATGGGTGAAGAGTACCTTAGAAGCCTTGGTGCAAGGCCTTCATTTAAAGGACTTTATGGATTTCCAAATGCTATTTGTACATCTTTAAATGAAGTGTGTATTCATGGTGTTCCAACTAATCAAGTATTACAAGATGGTGATATTTTAGGTATTGATATTGGGAGTGAAATAGATGGTTGGTATGGAGATGCAGCTATCACAATACCAATAGGTAAAATATCAAAACAAGATGAAGATCTTATCGCATGTAGTAAAGATGCATTGTATCATGCTATTGATATCATCAGAGATGGTATGCGATTTAAAGAGCTAAGTCATGAGTTAGAGAAATTTATTCATAGTAGAGGGTTTGTACCGTTGGTGAGATTTTGTGGTCATGGGATAGGGCGAGAACCACATTGTGATCCAGAAGTTCCAAATTATCTTGAGGGTGCTAATCCAAAACAGGGTCCTAAAATAAAAAATGGGATGGTTTTTTGTATTGAACCTATGATATGTCAAAAAGATGATGAGCCTGATATTGATAAAGTTGATAAATGGTCAGTAAGAAGCCGTGATGGATTACGAGCTAGCCATTATGAGCACCAAGTTGCTATAGTAAATGGTAGAGCTGAAATTTTAACAAAAGTATAAATAGTATAAAACGATAAAGTATTGTTAGATTCAAAAAAGGAAAATAATAATGGCAACGAAAGAAGCCATTACAATTAAAAAAGGAAAATAAAAAATGGCAAAAGATGATGTAATCGTAGTTGATGGTAGAGTAGTAGAAGTACTTCCTAATGCAACTTTTAGAGTTGAACTTGACAATGGACATATAGTATTATGCCATATCTCTGGAAAAATGAGAATGCACTATATTAAAATTCTATTAAGTGATCTTGTAAGAGTTGAAATTACACCTTATTCACTTGATAAGGGTAGAATTACACATAGATATAAATAAAAGTAGAGTACGTCTTCTAGAGCGCTCCTTTTTTATTATCACTTTTTCTAAATCCCATCTTTTTTTAACTCTCTTGATAGTGTTAAAAGAAATTTTCTAAAAATATGACATTTTTAGTTACTTTAAATTCCCAAAATTTAAATCTGAAGTGCAATTTTTGAGTTGAAAAAATCATATCAATTTTT
>CALMBI010000199.1 GCA_937860115.1 uncultured Arcobacter sp.
CTTTTATGAAACAAAGTAATGATAGCTTCAAAAAAGATGTCTATTATAGGCTGCTTACTAATGCTTCTTATAATTGGCGGAAACTACTATCTCTATCCACTTTGAAGATATTATCATTGCTTCACAAGGTGCAAGATTCTAAATTGATAAGAATTCTTATCCTTGACGATACTGTTGAAGATAAGGTGGGTAAAAATATAGAGGGAAGTTGTGATGAGTTGTGGAGTAATAAAGCAAAGAGAAAAATAAGAGGCTTCAATGTGGTATCGATTAACTATAGTGATGGTTATTCAAACTTTATGTTAGACTTTCAAGGAAACTTTTCACTTCGTGAAACCGCTATTCGCTAGTTTTGCAATTGCCATGAATAGCTATGCAAGGGTAAAAATAGAGGAATTTACAAATATCATTGACCATCGAACTAATGCCCATAAACGAAGATTAGAAGCTTTAAAAGGAAAATCACAAATTGCCATTTTCCAGACTACGCTTAGGGATTCCGCTTCGCTCCATGATATGATTAAAAGGGCAGTTAAAAGTGGAATATATGCAGATTATCTTTTAGTTGACAGCTGGTATTCTAAGCCTCTATTTATTGAGACAATGAATAAGCTTGGTTTACAAGTAATCTCGCGAATGACAAATAATATCAAGATATGGAACTTCATAGGTAAAGAGAAAACTTTAGATAGTTTGTATCAAAAGTTTAAAAAACTGAAAACTAACAAAATCGGTCAATATGGTAAAAAGATTAAGTTTGAATATTTTTCAGTTATAGTTGAACACAAAAAAGCGGGTTTTCTCAAAATTGTTTTTATAAAAACCAAAGAAAATCTAATCCCTATAGTATCAACTAACCTAGAACTGAGTGATGAAGAGATAATTGAGATCTATAAAAGAAGATGGGATATCGAACAAGGATACAAAGAGCTTCGTGAACACTTTGGATTTGGAAGAGAAGAAAATAGAATATACGAAGCACTGATTGCTCGAATTTCATTATCATTTTTTACATACAATATTGTCAGCTATATAAATCGTATTAGTCATGAACCTGAAACAATTGGTGGATTGTTTAAAGATTTGGAATGTGAACTTCATACCTTGGCAATAGCGATGCAAGCATTTATTTCCATACTTGATGAGATAGCTAAAATAGAAGAAGTGGTCAATAGAAATGAGGATTTTACAGCTATTATCGATGTATTAAGGGATGTCACTGGAAAACTACTTGGTTTTAGGTGCGAAAGTTAAGTAAATAATAAAAATTTTGAAGCAATCTCGCCAGCTGATTTTCGAGAAAAGATTTTGGATGGACTTAGGGTTGATGGGGTTTTTGCTATATGGAGTTTAGAAAATATTCCTGAAGTTTTTAGTGATCTTATACTTTTGAAATCAGCTCTTAAGCAAAACGGAGTATTTTATGTTCTTAGCCATAAAGAGATGAGAATCCCTACAAATAAAGGTTGGATAAACAATGGCATTAATATTAAAGCACTTTTAGAATTTCATTTCACAGTTAAAGAATCATCACAATTACCCCAAGAAGTAGCAAAAGAAAGATTGCATAGCGATACATTTATAGCTAAATTAGTGAACGATAAACCAAAAACTATTCCTGTGGAGTATATGAATATGCTTAAAAGTGCTTCAAGTGAATATAGTAAAAAAGATTTTCAAAAAGCAAAAGAGTTATATATTCAAGCATATAACAAATATCAACTTTTTGGTGATGCATTAAATGGCCTTGGTGTAGTTGAGAGGGCTATGGGGAATGTGCAAGGTGCAATCGCACTTTATATAAAAGCGATTAAACTTGATCCACTTAATGGTTTAGTTTTTTATGCTATCAAAACTAAGATAAAATTAATAAAAAAAAGATATAATCGCAAACTTTTTAGAAAACCATTTCTACTAAGAACTCACATATAGCAATTCTACAAAGGGCTGTAGGGAAACTTACGAATGGCTATAGAGGTTAAAAGCCCCTAAATAATCTGAGTATAAACTCACAAAGAAGGAAAAGAAACATGGTAACAATGAAAGATTTATTAGAGTGTGGTGTACATTTCGGTCACCAAACAAGAAGATGGAATCCAAAAATGAAAAAATTCATTTTCGGTGTTAGAAAAAATATCTATATTATAGATTTACAAAAAACATTGAGATATTTCAGATACACATACAATATAGTAAGAGATGCAGCTGCTAAAGGTGAAACAATGATTTTTGTTGGAACTAAAAAACAAGCTGATGAGGCAGTAAAAGAAGCGGCACTTGCTTGTAATATGCCATATGTAAACCACAGATGGTTAGGTGGAATGTTAACAAACTACCCAACAATCAAAAAATCAATCAGAAAACTTGAAATCATCAAAAAAATGAGAGAAGAAGGTCAAATGGAACTTCTTACTAAAAAAGAAGCTTTAATGCTTTCTAGAAAAGAAGAGAAATTAGAAGCATACCTTGGTGGTATCAAAGAGATGAAACAACTTCCAGATATGATGTTTGTTATCGATGCTGTTAAAGAAAGAATCGCTATTTTAGAAGCAAGAAGACTTGGAATTAAAGTTATCGCTCCACTTGATACAAACTGTGATCCTGATCTTGTAGATTTCCCAATTCCAGGAAATGATGATGCAATTAGATCAGTACAATTATTCTGTAACGAAATGGCTGCTGCTATGAATGAAGGAAGAAATGCATATTTAGAAAATGCATCTGCAGATGAGTCTGCTAGTGATGTTTCTGAAGCAGAAATCGCTGATATGACTACTGAGATCCAAATGGATGCTTCAGAATTTGAGGACAAGGAGTAATCATGGCTGGTGCAACTCCACAACTTATCAAAGAATTAAGAGAGATTTCTGGTGCAGGTATGCTTGATTGCAAAAATGCACTTAATGCTTGCGAAGGAAATATTGAAGATTCTGTAAAATGGCTTAGAGAGCAAGGTCTTTCAAAAGCTGCTAAAAAATCTGGAAATGTAGCTGCAGAAGGTCTTGTAACTATCATTGTAAATGAAGATAACACAAAAGCAACTATGACTGAGATCAACTCTCAAACAGATTTCGTTGCTAAAAATGATCAATTTATCGCATTAACTCAAGAGATAACTACTCATGTTCAAACTACTGGTGTAAGTGAAACTTCTGAGTTATTAGAAACAACTATAAACGGTACAAACTTTAGTGAGTACTTAAATGGTAAAATTGCTATCATCGGTGAAAATATTGTTGCTAGAAAAATGGTTACAATTTCATCTGATATTGGTTTAGTAAATGGATATGTACACTTAGGAAAAGTTGGAGTTTTATTAGCTGCAACTTGTGCACCAGAAGCAAAAGAAAAAACTGTTGATATCTTAAAAAAAGTTGCTATGCATGCGGCATCTATGAAACCAAGTGTTATCTCTTATAAAGATTTATCAGCTGATTTTATTGAGTCTGAAAACAAAGCTATCATTGCTGATATTGAAAAAGAAAATGAAGAGCTTTACAGATTGAAAAAACCTCTTAAAAATATTCCAGAGTATGTTTCAAGAGTTCAATTAACTGATGACGCAATTAATGCTGCTAAAGAAAAAATGAGAGCTGAATTAGTTGCTGAAGGGAAACCAGAAAAAATCATCGATAACATCTTAGTTGGTAAAATAGCTAGATGGATCGAAGATAATACACAACTTGACAAAACTCATGCATTACTTTCACAAACATATGTTATGGATGACAAACTTACAGTTGAAGAGGCTATCAAAGCTGTTGATGCTTCAATTGAAGTAGTTGAGTATATCAGATTTGAACTTGGTGATGGTATCGAGAAAAAAGAGGAAGATTTTGCAGCTGAAGTAGCAGCTCAAATGGCTAAATAATTTTTCTTATGTTATGATTGTTAGATGATAAATATAGCTGAAACTGACAATCAATCTACTCTAATACAAAAGAATAGATCCCTTTTGCTTCAAGCAACTGGGATCACTCACAATTTTGACTACCCACTTTTTGAAAATATCGATTTAAAACTCCATGAAAATGAAACTATAGCTATTATAGGATCAAGCGGATGTGGTAAATCAACGCTTTTAAATATTCTTTCTTCACTTTTAATTCCAAACGATGGAAAAGTATTTTTTGAAAATCAAAATATTTTAGAACTTTCACAAAAGAAGCTTTTAGAGTTAAGACGAAATATTTTCGGGATCATTTTTCAGTCACACTATTTATTTAGAGGATTTAATGCAACAGAAAATCTTCAAATTGCTGAATTTTTGAGTGGACATACAATTGATATGGAACTTATGAAACTATTTAAAATTGATCATATATTGCATCAAGGGATAGGGGAGCTTAGCGGTGGACAACAACAAAGGTTATCTATTGCAAGAATATTGACTAAAAAACCACAAATTATATTTGCAGATGAACCTACAGGTAACCTTGATAAAACAACTGCAAAAGAGGTAATGGATGTGTTATTTGAATATATTGCTAATACAAAAGCAGGTATGATTTTGGTCACACATGAAGATGATCTTGCTTTTTTATGTGATAAAGTATATAAAATTAATAATATGAAACTAGAAAGAGTGAAATAATGAAAACGATTGCTTTACTTTCAAATACAGAGATAATTAATAAGATTTTTACACTTATTGCAAATAAATTGATGCTACAACTCAAAATTGCAAAACGAATCGATTCAATAGATCATTCAGTAGATTTAGTTGTTATTGATGATGCATATTTGGGTGAAAATATCATTAAACTTCGTTCTCAAGCAAATGCTGTAGTTTTATTAAAAGGTGAAGAAACAAACGAGGAAGGATTCGATTTTATAATCGAAAAACCTTTTTTACCTTCAGTTTTAAGTATTCATTTAGAAAATATACTCAAAGAGATCGATAGCAGACCAAAAGTTGAAAAAATCGATGAAGTAAAAATATTTGAAAGTGAAGAACCTACAAATGAAGAGGTCACTGATGATCTTGCTAAGTTTATTGATAATTTAGTGCAAGAGGTTGATGAAGATTCACATAATCAAAATGATCTGACAGTAAAAAAAGAGCAACTAGGACATGGTGGCGTTTTAGATAAAGATGAACTGTCAAAACTTTTTGATATGATCAATGATGATGTAGAGAATCCAACAAGCACTTTTTTAAAAGGTGCAAAAAACGAAGATGATTGGATTGATCTTTCTGATATAATCGACAATGCTATTGATGATGTTTCTTCTCATCAATCTAGAGAAAATCTACCAATTAAAATAGTATTAAATAATTATTCAATGGAAGAGTTAGCTCCTCTATTAGAAAAACTCAATCAAAATGTAGTAGATAGACTATCAGATGGTGAAACAATCAATTTACAACTAAGGTCAGAAAATAATGGATAAAGAGCTTCAAAAAGGCGCAATATTAATATTATCAGGTCCTAGCGGATGTGGAAAAAGTTCTCTTTTAAAAAAATTTTATGAAAATTTTTCGAATTATTATTTCTCTATATCTACTACAACTAGAGCACCTAGGATTGGTGAACAACATGGCGTTGATTATTTCTTTGTCACTAAAGAGGAGTTTGAAGAGGATATCAAAAATGATAATTTCTTAGAATATGCAAAAGTACATGATAATTATTATGGAACATCTTTAAAGCCTATTAAAGAAGCACTAATCCTTGGAAAATTGGTTATTTTTGATATAGATGTACAAGGGCATGATCTTGTGAGAGAAAAACTTGACAGTATCACAACATCAGTATTTATAACTACTCCATCACTCAAAGAGTTAGAAAATAGACTTTATAAAAGAGATACAGATCATCCTGAGATTATAGAAAATCGACTTAAAAATGCCAAAATAGAGATTCATAGTTTGGATAAATATGATTATTTGATTTTAAATGATGATTTAGAGTTAGCAAGTAAACAACTTATCTCTATAGGAAATGTAGCTCTTATTAAAAGCTCTTTATTTAATAAAGATTCTATTATAAAAATATGGTTAGGTGAAAACTAATACCAAATGAAAGAAATAACTAGCACTTAAATAGTACAAGTTGTGCTTTATAGTGAAAATAATAAAACGAAAAACTAGCAAGCTAATTTGAGTTTTCTTTTTTTCATTAGAGAGTGTAAACTGTACTACCCAAAGGGAAAATAGCTTTAAAAGGTATCTTTATGAAGATTTTTATTTTGTATTAGCTAGCCAGTACTGCAATAAAAATCTTCAAAATCTACTCTTTTATCTATTTTTTTAAGTAGTAGTTTTTTCTTTCATTTGGTATAAGATTGAACGTGAAAAGATATTTTAGCTTGCAGCTAAAATATCTAAACCATTTTTTATCATTATTTTTTTATTTTCAATATCAACTTCTAAGACATAATTATCATTATATGGTATCAAAAAAGTTTTTGCTGTTTTAGGATCTTTATCCAAAAGTGCTTGTGCTGTTTCAATAGTCATATAATCATCAGTAGGATATCTATTGATCTCTATAATTTTGCCTAATTCTAGATCATTTTCAAATGCAACGCATCCTTCAATTTCAAACCAAAAAAATTGTTTTTTAGAGAGTTTACAATTTTTTTTACTCTCTTCTTCTGTTGTAAAAAGTAAGGAATTGATAAAGATTTTTGTATCATCCACACTATTAATACCTACAAATTTTATAGTGTCTTGAGTTTGGTTGATAGATTCTACAGTAAGTGTTTTATTTTTATTTGTTGTAAAAGTTACACCTTTTTTGAATTGTTCAGGAAAATCAGATTCGATATAGATCCTCATTTGTCCTTTTAAACCAACACTCTTACCAAGTTTTGCAACATAAATTTTTTCCATTTTATTCCTTTAGTCTAAAAAAAAACCGCCCCATAAAAATGTGGCGGTCACTATCTGGTGTAGATATCTATTTAGGCTTTGATCACTTGAATTTTATACGATTTGCCATCTTTTGCTTTACAACCATTGACAATAGTTTTTAAAGCATTGATCATATTTCCACTTTTACCGATAATTTTTCCAAGATCCTCTTCATCACATGTGATGGTGATTTCGTAAAAATTGTCATCTATTTCTAAGATTTCAACCTTTACTTTATCTGGATTTGCAACTATAAGTTCAGTATATGATTTTATAAAATCAGTAACCATTGTGTATCACTAAATTATTTAGCAGCTGTTAATTTAGCTACTTTTTCACTCATTTGAGCACCAACACCCAACCAATAATCTAATCTCTCTTGATCAAATTTTAATACTTTTGGCTCTACTACTGGATTGTAGTAACCAATAGATTCGATCCATCCTGAATCTCTTCTTTTTCTACTATCTGTAACTACGATTCTGTAAAATGGTTTTTTGTTTCTTCCCATTCTTGTAAGTCTAATAACTGTCATTGTTTGTCCTTTTTATTTAATTTTTGTTAACTTTTATGTTAAGTGCTAAAGAGAAAAATTCACCTTAGCACTTAACACCAAAGTAGTGGATACTATTTTGGTATACCTTGTTGTGATTGCATTTGAGCCATCATTTTTTGCATATCTTTCATGCCACCTTTTGATGACATTTTTTTAGCCATCTTAGATGCATTATGAAATTGTTTCAAAATTTTATTTACTTGCACTTCACTGAGGCCTGAACCTTTTACAAGTCGTTTTTTTCTACTAATATTGATAAGATCTGGATTTTCTCTCTCTTTTGGTGTCATTGAGCCAATAAGTGCTTTGATTCTTTTAAGTTCAACAGAATTATCAAAATCCATATCTTTGATTTGACTTGCCATTCCGCTCATTCCAGGGATCATTCCGATAATAGACTTCATGCTTCCAAGTTTTTTAATCATCTCAAGTTGTTCTAAAAAGTCATTGAAATTGAATTCACCTTTTTTAATCTTTTTAGTAACCTCTTTTGCTTTTTTATCATCGATAATAAGGGAAGTTTTTTCTGCAAGCCCTTCAATATCTCCAGCACCCATAAGTCGAGAAACAATTCTATCAGTGATAAATACCTCAAGATTTTCCATCTTCTCGCCAACTCCAACAAAACGAAGTGGTACTTTTGTTTGATGAGAAAGTGAAAGTGCAACCCCACCTTTGGTATCCCCATCAAATTTTGTTAGAATAACACCATCAATCCCAATTTTTTCTTGGAATGTAAGAGCTGTTTTCGTTGCATCATGACCTGTAAGGGAGTCTGCTACATAGAAAATCTCATTAGGATTGATTGTATTTTTAATATCTTTTAATTGGATCATTAACTCTTCATCGATAGCAAGTCGTCCTGCAGTATCAACTAAAAGAACATCATAAAGACCATCAATTGCTTTTTGTTTTGCTTTTTTAACTACATTTACTGGATTCGTTTCATTATCATCAAAGAAAACTTCTACGTCTATTTGTGCACCAATTTGTTTGAGTTGTTCAACCGCTGCAAGTCTTTGAAGATCGGCAGCACACATTAAAACTTTTTTGTTTCTTAGTTTGAGATAGTTTGCTAATTTTCCTGTTGTTGTTGTTTTACCACTTCCTTGAAGACCTGTCATCAAAACAGTTGTAAGTGGTGAAGTGTTACTATAAACAAATCCTTGATTTCCTTTTACGGCTAAGATTTCAGTTAAACTTTCTCTTAATGCTTTTAAAAAGCTATCTTGCCCAATCCCAAGTTGTTTTGTTTTGAGTTCAACTTTATCACATAATTCTTTTGTAGTTTTGTGATGAACATCGTATCGAAGAAGTGATTTTTTAAGTTCACCTATAGCGTTATTTAAGGCTTTAGTATCATCTTGATATCTTATTTTTGAGATAACAGATTTAAATGAACTTGTTAATGAATCAAACACTATTTTTTCCTACTTTTATGTGATTTTTAAATTAAGAGTGGGATAATAGTTAAATATATATTAAATATAGCTGAAGTGATAAAAACTATAATCCCGTAAATTAGGGTTTTTACTAAAGTTAATATGCTTTGTTTTAAGCTTTAATTAAGTGTAAAAAATTCTAAAATTTCTTCTAAAAATGGTATCAAAAATCGTTTTTTTTTGCTAATATTCCACCTATGAATGTAAGCTTTAAAGAACAACTCAATCAGTTACTTAATTGTGATTTGAAAACCACTTTTCCAACTGCAAGATCTATGGGTAGAAAACTCTATTTTTTTGTTGGACCAACGAATAGTGGAAAAACATACAGCGCAATGCAAGAGCTTTTAAAAGCTGATTGTGGCATCTATTTAGCACCACTTAGATTGCTTGCTTTAGAAAATTATGAATTTTTAAAAGACAATGGGATTAATTCTTCTTTAATTACAGGGGAAGAAGAAATTTTTAATGAAGATTCTACTCACATCTGTAGCACGATTGAGATGATTAACTTTGAGATGCAAACAGATGTTTGTATCATCGATGAAGTGCAAATGCTTGAAGATGATGATAGGGGTTGGGCATGGGTGAATGCTATTTTAGGTGCACCTGCAAGCAAAGTGATCATGACAGGAAGTGTAAATGCTTTGGAATCAATCAAAAAAATTGCTGAATATCTTGGAGAAGAGCTCGAGATAGTCAAATTTAAAAGAAAAAATCCTCTTGAAGTACTTGCAAGTCCAATCTCATTTAAAGAGATTACAAAAGGGACAGCTTTGATAGCTTTTAGTAGAAAAGAAGTACTTGCTATGAAATCAAAACTTTCTCGTTTTTTTAAGATATCAGTGCTGTACGGTAATCTTAGTCCAGAAGTAAGACGTGAAGAAGCAAAAAGATTTAGAGAAGGTGATACTGATATCCTAATTGCTACAGATGCAATTGCAATGGGTCTTAATCTCCCTATTAAAATTCTTCTTTTTACAACTGATTCAAAATTTGATGGTATAAGTCAAAGAAAACTCACTCCAAATGAAGTGATCCAAATAGCAGGTCGCGCAGGAAGATATGGTCAACATGAGATCGGATATGTTGGCGCTACAAAAAAATCTGTCTTAGAGCATATTGATAAGATGTTTCACTCACCTTTAAAAACTATCAAACCACCATTTAAAGTAAAAGCTACACTTGATCAAATCTCAGCATTTGCATCTCATCTTAATACTAAAAATTTGACAAAAATATTGTATTTTTTCTCGAAAAATATGAAGTTTACAGGTCCTTTTATAGCTACGAATATTATGAATATGATAGAGTTGGCTCATATTTTAGATCATAAAATAACTTTAAAACTAGAAGATAAATATTTATTAGCACAAGCTCCAATAAATATAAAATCACCTTTATTAAAAGATGCATATTTTTTTTATGTGAATTCGATCTTAAATAAAAAAAGATGTGATTATAGATTGTCAATCAATATCAAAACATTAGCAAAAACAGAACTTGATCTTTTAAAAGCTGAAGACGAAGTAAAAAAAATATCACTTTATCTATGGCTTTCATATAAATTGCCAGATATTTTTTATGACATTGAAAAAGCATTTAAGTATCGAATTTTGGTCAATCAATATTGTGAAGATTCACTCAAACTCAATCTAAAAGATCTAGTAAGAGGTGAAAAAGAACGATCAGAAAATGATCACAAAAAAGGATCATTTAAAAAGTTTGGAAATAAAAATCAAAGTGAGCGAAAAAATGAGCACAAAAGAAAAGATGATAGAACAAAGCAAAGAAGGGATGGAGTGAAAAAACATACAATGAAGAAAAGGGATCAGTATGCAAAATAAGAAAATAAATAAACAAAAAGTGATGATTGGTGGGGGCTTATTACTTGTATTATTTTCAGTTTGGCCATTAGTTGTTGATAAGTTTGTGATCTCTCCAAAATTGGATCAAGAACAAACAAAGTTTGCATCAAAAGGTATGGAACTCTCTGTACAAACAGATAAAGGGTATTTTTATAATAAAAAAGAGTATCACTTAACAGTTGTTGATAGAGAAAAATTTATTCCTTATTTAGGTGAATTAGTCAAAATTGATAAAGAGCTTTTATTTTCAATTATGCCACAAAAAGAGGATGTTTTAGGACTTCAATTTTCAGGAGTTATAAGCGCTAAAATTTGGAAGCCATTTAATATTGAAGTGTATATTGAACCAAAAGAGTTTCCTAAAAACCAAACTAAGTTATTAGAATATAAAGATATATTAACGAAATTTGGTGGGGCTTTTATTTTTAATTTGCAAGGAAAACTTAAAGAGATCGATCTCAATGATCTTGATATCACAACCAATGAGCAAGATGGAACAAAACTAATTGCAAATCTTATAAAACCAGTAGTAAAAATTGGTGAAACTAATAAATTCATATTAGAAAAATATCTTGTTGAATCTAGACAAGAGGATAAAAATGTTGCACTCAGTTCAAATCACCCAATCTATAATTTTCATTACAAAGATGATTACAA
>CALMBI010000200.1 GCA_937860115.1 uncultured Arcobacter sp.
GTCCTGCTGTTTAAGGACGGGAATTATAATGGGATAATGCTTAAATAACGCTTAAGATTATATTATTTTGTTGAAAATTTTGAAATAAATTCTTCAACTACTTTAAATGAACCAAATACTAGGTGTTCTTCCTCATTATTTAATTGATCAAAATTAAATAATTCTCCATTTAAAGAGAGTTTTTTTATAGTATTTAATAATTTGTCAATATCAACTATACGCTCATCCTCTATTTTTATTACAAAAACTTTTTTTATTATTGGTTTCAATATAGTTAAAATCGCTTCATAATCTTTATCTTTATAACTATTATATATAAGATTTATTTTTTTATTTTTAAATTCTTCAAGCAATGCATGGGCCGCCAATGGATTGTGACCAACATCTATAGTAATATTAGATGATATTTTTTGACATCTTCCTTCTAAAATTTCCAGTTTTAAATCGTTACTATATAAATTAAGATATTTCATAACACTAAGTGCTAAAGTAGCATTACTAATTATATATTGAGGTAACTTATTAGAAAATGTAAAGTCTAAATCATTACAAAAAGGGATCTCTTCTTTATCTTTCAAAACTGTTTGCGTTAGATCAATCACTTCTGAATCGAATTTCTCACCAAATATATATCTTTGATCACAACTTCTTAATTTTGTAGATGCAATTTCAACTAATGTATCACCTAAAAAATCTTTATGATCTATCCCTATTGATGGAACCACTGTGATATTATTAGTGACTACATTTGTAGCATCAAATTCTCCACCAAGACCTGCTTCTAATACTATATAATCAAAATTTGAACTTAAATAAAGGGCGATTAGTGTGGTATATTCGAAATATGTTAATTTTTCTAATAGGTCAATTGGAAGAATTTCTAAAAGATTTATATGTGCTTTTTGAAGTTCATCATCTGTTACATTAGAACCATTGATCCAAATTCGCTCATTAAATTTTAGAATATGAGGTGATGTATAATGGAGAACTGATTTCTTTTGTTGATGTAAGAAACTAGCAAGAAATCTTCCCGTTGTCCCTTTGCCATTTGTACCAACGATATGAATAACATAAGGAAGTTTTATATATTTTGAAAGTTGTTTCCACGATTTTTGAATTGTATCGTATTCAATTTTTGTATAAAAAAGTGTTTTTTTATTTAGAAAATCTAAAAAATTATCACTTACTAACATTTTGATCAATATTATTAACTTTATATGTCTGGATAGCTATTTTAGAAAAAACATCTGCAAGTGCTTTATTGATTGCAAGTTTAATCGCTTCTTCTCTTTTAGATTGTGTAATGACTGAATCAGTCGAAATAATAAAGTCATAATAATTAGAAACTGTAAAACTTCTTGTTTGTTTATCTTTACCTGTATAAGAAATAAAAACTGTAACATTTTCTCTATAAATTTTCGTATATCCACTAAGATCACTATCCATTGCAACTTCAGATACATTTTGAAGCTCACCATAAATGATAGTATCGGCGAACGATCTTTCATGTACTATCTTGGCATTAAGTTTACTTGAAATCATATTAATAAGGGAATCTTTAATAAGTATACTATTTGTAAGATTTAGAATATCGATCTTGACATCAATAAATATTTTTTCACCCATTGTTTGTTTTGCGATATTAGCAGTTGGTTTATATCCACAACCAGCTACAACAAACAACAAAAACAAACCAAATAGTAATGAAAAAATATTTTTCAAAATTACCCTTTAATTACAATATTTACTAATTTATTTGGAACAACAATCTCTTTGATTATCTCTTTTCCATCTATCCATTTTTTTGCTAGATCACTTTCTTTAACAATTGATAGTATCTCTTCATTTGAAAGATTTGGAGTCATCTCAATATCGCCTCGTTTTTTACCATTAATTGTAATAGCATATGAGATAGAGTCAAGTTCAAAAACCTCTTGCTTGATTTCAATTGTTTTAGAAAAATTCGCTCTTCCAAAAAGTCTATCTGCAATCTCCCAACAAGCATGAGGGATGATTGGTTCTAGAATATTTGTTAAAATATAGTAACCTTCAAGTAAAACATCTTTATTTGATTGTACATTTAAAGCATTCAATGCTTCCATAGAAGAAGCTATCAAAGTATTAAATGCAAAAGTTTTATTCATAACTTCATGAGCTTTTTGTAATGCTTCATATACTTTTCTTCTTGCAAGTTTTTCTTCACTATTTAAACTACTATGATTGATATTATTTAGATCAAATGCCGTCCCATCAAGCTCACCACTTCTTTCAAAAAATCTTCGTATAAACTTATAAGCACCCTCAACAGCACTATCATTCCACTCTAATTCTTTTGTAGGAGGTGCTGCAAAAAGGATAAAAAGCCTTGCAGTGTCTGCTCCATATTTACTTAAAATAAGATCAGGATCAACCACATTTCCTTTAGATTTTGACATTTTTGCCCCATCTTTTAAAACCATCCCTTGTGTTAAAAGATTTGCAAATGGCTCATTAGCATTTGTATATCCAAGTTCATTTAACGCTTTAGTAAAAAATCTCGCATACAAAAGATGTAAAATAGCATGTTCAATCCCACCAATATACTGATCTACATCCATCCAATAATTACTATCACTTTTATCAATTCCACAAGTTTCCCATTTTTTAGGATTTGTAGCATATCTTAAATGATACCAAGATGACTGCACAAATGTATCAAGGGTATCTGTTTCTCTTAGAGCATCTTTTCCACATTTTGGACAAATGCAATGTTTCCAAGTCGGATGATTATCAAGTGGGTTCCCCTCACCCGTTATCTCAACATCAGAAGGAAGTGCTACTGGGAGATTTTCTAATTTTTCAGGAACAAGTCCACAATCTTCACAATGGATAAACGGAATTGGAGCACCCCAATATCTTTGACGACTTACACCCCAATCTCTTAGTTTAAAGTTAATTTTTTTATTTCCAAGTCCCTTTGCTTCAAAAAATTTTATAATCTCATCTTTTGCTTTACCATTTGGCATATCGGTAAATGTTCCACTATCAACTAAAATACCATCTTCAACGAAGGCTTCTTCTAAATTGATAATTCCATCTTTTGTATCGATAACTATTTTGATATCAAGGTCGTATTTTTTTGCAAATTCAAAATCTCTTGCATCATGAGCTGGAACAGCCATAACTGCCCCACTTCCATAACTTGCAAGGACAAAATTAGCAACCCAAACAGGTACTTCTTCACCTGTTAATGGATGAATAACTGTAATTTCAAGGTCGAGTCCAGCTTTCTCTTCAGTTGCTCTATCTCTTTCTGTTAATTTTTGCATCGCTTCAATTTGAGCAATCTTTTCATCACTAAGTAATCTATTTTTGATTAGATATTTTACTATCTCATGTTCAGGAGCAAGTGCTGAATATGTTACTCCATAAATAGTATCTGGTCTTGTTGTAAACACTTTATATTTTTCAAAATTTCCACCAAGTTTCTCTTTTGAAGAGGCACTTAATTCAAATTCAAACTCTAAACCTGTACTTTTCCCTATCCAATTTCTTTGCATTGTAAGAACTTGTGATGGCCATTTCCCCTCTAAACTATCAAGGTCATTTAGAAGTTTATCTGCATATTGTGTGATACCTACATAATACCCTTGCATCTCTTTTTGGATAACTTCATTATCACATCTCCAACAACACCCCTCTTCTACTTGCTCATTAGCCAAAACCGTATGACAATCTTCACACCAGTTTACCATTGTAGATTTTCGATACATAAGTCCAGACTCATACATCTTAATAATAAATTCTTGTTCCCATTTTGTATAGAGTTCATCGCTTGTAGCAAATTCTCTTGTTTTTGAAAAACTAAGCCCTAAATGATTTAATTCATCTCTCATATAGTCAATATTTTCATAAGTCCATTTTTTTGGATGGAGTTTATGTTTGATTGCTGCATTTTCTGCTGGCATTCCAAAAGAATCCCAACCGATTGGATGGAGCACATTAAATCCATTTTTTCTAAAATGTCTTGCAAATGCATCCCCTAAACAATAGTTTCTTACATGTCCCATATGGATTCGTCCACTTGGGTATGGGAACATACTTAAAATATATTTTTTTGGTAACCCACAAGACTCATCTTGTGGCTCATTAGTACCTTTTTCTTGCCAAAATGTTTGCCATTTTGTTTCTATATTTTTTGCTTCATAGCTACTCATAAAAATCTTTTCCTTATTTTTTATAAACTGAATTTCTTAAAATTAAACAGTTCCCTGTTCAAATTGAGCTCTAATTCTCTCTTTTTCTTTTTTATCTTTCTCTTTTTGTGCTGCTTTATTTCTATAATCTTGAACATGAAAACCAAATAATTCTAAATGTGGAGCAGCGATAAAAATAGAAGAGTATGTTCCTACAATAATCCCTATAAGCAATGCAAAACTAAATCCATAAATAATATCTCCACCAAATAAGAAAAGAGTTAAAACAACAAAAAATGTTGTTAATGAAGTTAGTGTTGTTCTACTTAACGTATTTGATATAGATTCATCGATTATTTTTCCTAATTCACTCTCTTTTGAAGCTGTCAGTCCCTCTCTAATTCTATCAAATACAATAATAGTATCATTAATTGAATACCCTAAAAGCGTTAATAGTGCTGCCAAAATATCAAGATTTACATCTATTTGGAAAAGTACAATAAAACCTATCGTTATAGTAACATCATGAATAAGTGCTAGTATTGAAGCAATAGCAAATCTCCATTCAAATCTCATAGATACATAAACAAGAATAACTATCAATGCTAAACTAAGTGCCATTAAACCTTTTTCTCTTAAAGCATCCCCTACTTTTGGACCAACCATATCTACTCTTCTTACTTCAAATTTACCAGTAGATTTGAGAGTTTCACTCATCACATCTCCAACGTCTTTTGTAATAGATGTTGAAGCAGTTGGGATCTTAATCACAACCTCATTATCACTTCCAAAGTTGGTTACAGTTACCTTTTGGAACATAACTTCTTTGGCCAAAGTATTTCTAATCTCTTCAAGTGGTGCTTTTTGCTCATATTTTACTTGCACAAGTGTTCCACCTGTAAAATCGATTCCAAAATTGAGCCCTTTTGTAAAAATGAGTATCAACGAAGCAATAAATAAAATTGCTGACAATCCCATAAATGGGTACTTTTTACTCATAAAAGGATAAACTTTACTACTACTAAATACTTCCATATTAGTTCACCCCAAACCATTTCTTTTTATTATTTTCAATCGCAATTTTTCTCATCATCGCATTATAAATACCATGTGTTCCTAAAATTGCTGTTATCATTGACGCTAAGATACCAATACTAATAGTTACAGCAAACCCTTTGATAGGACCCGTTCCATAAGCATATAAAATAACTGCAACCAAAAGCGTAGTGATATTTGAATCCAAAATTGCACTCATAGCATTTTTGTAGCCATTTTCTATCGCTTTTGGAATAGTCATACCTTGTGCTATTAAATCTCGTATTCGCTCATTGATAATAACATTTGCATCAACTGCCATACCAACAGTAAGAACTATCCCAGCCATCCCAGGTAGTGTTAAAGTTGCACCAAACATAGCCATTACGGCAATAATAATAAAAATATTCACCACAAGTGCTATATTTGCAATAATTCCAGCGACTCTATAGTAGACAACCATAAAGAAAACAACCGCCACAAAGCCAGAAATTAAAGCAATCAAAGATGCTTCAATAGATTCAGCCCCTAAACTTGGTCCTACACTTCTTTTTTCCAATACAATAACAGGGGCAGGAAGCGCTCCACTTCTTAGAGCAATAGCTACATTTCCAGCTTCATCAACACTAAATCCACCGCTAATTTGTCCACTTCCTCCACCGATTCGTTCACGAATAACAGGAGCTGAAAACACTTTTCCATCAAGTACAACAGCAAGTCTTGTACCAACATTTTTCCCTGTATAATCCCCAAAAACTTTTCCGCCAAATGCGTTAAGTGTAAAATTAATCACAGGTGAACCACCTTGAGAATCAAAGGCAACTCTTGCATCTGCTACATCTGTTCCTGTTAAAATAGGAATTTGTTTTACAACATATTTTTGATTTGGATTTGCTACATCACTTAATATAAGATGTCCCGTTGCTTTAGCATCCTCTTCACTTAATGTAAGTGCTTGATCTTGATACTTTTCATCAACTGACATAAGTTCAAGATTAGCAGGTTTTGCAATAAGTTCTCTTGCTCTTTTTTCATCTGCTTCTGTTTTAATACCAGGAAGTTCTACAACTATGTCAGTCGTTCCTTGTCTTGTAACACTTGGCTCTGCAAGTCCAAACTGATCAAGTCTATTTCGAATCGTTTCGACTGCTTGTTTTACCGCAAGATCTTTTGTGATATCTTTTTCAAGTGGAGTGAGAGCGATTTGATATTCTAAAGAATCTCTTTTTGTTATCTCTAGCCCCTGAATAGTTTCGAGCATTGCATCTATATTTTTTACTTCTGCTTCATCAAGGACTATAAAACTAAGTGTATCAGGATTAATTGTCATACCATCGATCAAAATATCATTTTGATCTGCATAGTATTGTACTGCTCCAGCGATAGACTTAATTTTTGTTTCAATAGCTTTTTCTACTTCTACACCTAGTAGCATATAGATCCCACCTTGAAGGTCAAGTCCTAGTGTAATCTTTTTACCTTCACTGCTTTGCATAAATGATGGAATTGAAAAAACAATCCCAAATACAGTCACTAATGCAAAGATAACTAATCTATAGTTTAAAAGATTCAATTTTTACTCTTCCCATTTGCTAGCAACAAATGTTTTTACAAGTCTTGATTCTGTACCATCAATATGTTTTACTCTAAAAAATCCATCGTCTACTTTTACGATTTCAACTATTAAGCCACCACTTGTTACAATTTTATCCCCTTTAGCTAAAGCCTCAAGCATTGCACTATGCTCTTTTTGTTGCTTTTGTTGTGGGCGGATAATTAAAAAATAAAATATCCCAAATAGTACGATAAGAGGCAATAATGACCCCAATAAACTTCCAGATTGTTCCATGATGATTCCTTCTATGTTTAAATTTAAGAGTGAGGATTATACAAGTTATATAATTATAAAAGGCTTTATAGTTGCTTTGTTGCTGTCCTCATTCATCTACTTTGAATATTTTGAGATCACTTCAAAGTTTATCAATACACTTTTTGTTTTGATAGCTTATTACTTATTGATCACAATCGATAGGAAATCACTTTTTTTTGCTGGTTTTTTTACTGGTCTTTTATGGTTTTGGTGGATTGGGTATAGTTTTATATACTATGATTTAGTGTATCTTATTCCTTTTATTGTCCTATTTTTTGGTTTAGCACATGGTCTGTTTTTTTGGTTTACAGCGATTATTGACAAAGTATTGATAAGAATTGTAATGCTTTATTTGCTTACCTTTTTTGAACCATTTGGATTTAATTGGTTTAAGCTAGATTTACCACTAATAAATACTTATTTTAATAATTATGAAAGCAAGCTACAAGAACCAAATCTCAAAATATTTATGCCACCATATAGTATCCCTCAAGATAAAAAATGGGACAAACATTTTGTAACAGAAGTGGTCAATACAAATTTAGAAAATATAGACAATGCTATCAAGCAACAATATGATCTTGTAATATTGCCAGAAACTGCTTTTCCACTTCCTCTTAACAATCAACCAGAACTAATAGAACTACTCAAAGAAAAATCACAAAAAATTGCAATAGTTACAGGAGCTCTTTCACAAAAAGAAAATGAATATCTCAATTCAACATACCATTTTGAAGATGGCAACTATACAATAGCAAATAAAGTTGTTTTAGTTCCATTTGGCGAAGAGATACCCCTTCCTAAATTTATGGTTGACTTCATCAATGATACTTTTTTTGATGGTGCAAGTGATTATTCTAAAGCAAGTGAGCCTACAACATTTACTATAAAAGGAGTAAAATTTAGAAATGCGATTTGTTATGAAGCAACAACCGATGCTGTTTATCAAAATCTTGACACCCCTTATGTGATAGCAACATCAAATAATGCATGGTTTACCCCTTCAACAGAGCCAACTTTACAAAAATTACTTTTGAGATACTACGCTAAAAAATATCATGCTTTGATTTATCATTCAACAAATCGTTCACAAAATATGATTGTAAAATAAACAAGTTAATTAAAGAAAAAGCAGTTATTACATAATTATAGTTTTTTAGCTCTATTTACTGTATGATCAATTTCCTCATTTTGTTTCAGAAAAATTATACAAAAACAAAATATATCTTTTAAATCACTTTTTAAGTAAATAATCCGTAATATTAAATTAAATATTTCGGAACAATAGTT
>CALMBI010000201.1 GCA_937860115.1 uncultured Arcobacter sp.
AAGTAGAATAATTTATAACAATAATAAAGAAAATTTAAAAGGCTAGACATTTTTTGTGTCTAGCCTTTTTTTATTTAATCTATTTGGTACTAAGAGACTTTATTTCTTACTATGCCTTTGTTGGCTATAATCCGCGGATATTATAATATTACAATCAAAGGAAAAAATATGGGATTAGGTGTAGGGATAGTAGGACTTCCAAATGTTGGTAAAAGTACAACTTTTAATGCTTTAACAAAAGCACAAAATGCGGAGGCTCAAAATTATCCGTTTTGTACAATAGAGCCAAATAAGGCAATCGTACCAGTTCCAGATAAGAGACTAACTGAGTTAGCAAAAATAGTTAATCCAGATAAAATTCAATACTCAACGATAGATTTTGTTGATATTGCTGGACTTGTAAGAGGAGCTTCAAAAGGTGAGGGGCTTGGAAACCAATTCTTATCAAATATCAGAGAAGTTGAAGTGATACTTCATATGGTGAGATGTTTTGAAGATGGAAATATTGTCCATGTTGAGGGTGATGTAAATCCTTTAAGAGATATTGAAATTATTGAAACAGAGTTAATCTATGCTGATATTTCTCAACTTGAAAAGAAAATCGATAGACTTAAAAAACAAGCAAAAAATGATAAAAAAATAGCAACTCAACTTGAAATTGCTGAAGCTTTAGCAAAACATCTAGATGAGTTGCTTCCTGTGAGCACATTTGAAAATAGAGAAGATGAGGCATTTATAGCACTTGATAAAGAGCTTCGGTTTTTATCAAACAAACAAATCATCTATGGAACAAATGTTGATGAAGATAGTTTAGCTGATGGTAATAAATATGTTGATATTGTTAAAGAGCATGCGGCAAATGTAGGAGCTGAAGTTGTGATCCTTTGTGCAAAAATCGAAGAAGAACTGATTGGTATGGATGATGAGGAAGCAAAAGAGATGCTGAATGATCTTGGAGCATCTGAATCAGGACTAGAAAAAATCATCCATATTGCATTTGATAAACTTGGTCTCCAAAGCTATTTTACGGCTGGTAAAATTGAAGTGAGAGCTTGGACTATACGAAAAAATACAAAAGCACCACAAGCAGCAGCTGTAATACACAATGACTTTGAAAAAGGATTTATCAAAGCTGAGGTGATAAGCTATGAGGATTTTGTCGCTCTTGGTGGTGAAGCAAAATGTAAAGAAGCTGGTAAGCTTAGACTTGAAGGTAAAGAGTATGTTGTGCAAGATGGTGACATTATGCACTTTAGATTTAATGTGTAGAGACATTAAAAAAAGACAACTGCTTGTCTTTTTTAGTCTCGGAAGACCAAGATGATGTTCCAAAGGAACCATCGAGGGCAGGGTAGAAGTAAAAGAATAAATCTGCTGTGCTTAAGCACGAGATTTGGCAGTATAAAAATTAACTATTAAAGACCTATAAGAATGAACAGTATTATCAATAAACTCGATCTAGAAGATTATATAAATAGCCTCAAAGGCTATTTTTCAAGGGAAAAATCAATAGTTTTGCAAGGTGATATCAACATTCATGCAAAACTGATTGAAGAGATCAGCTTGTATAATTTTAATATCCCTAAAAAAACTAACGATTTAACAAATTCAATCAATCATCTTAAAAAACAAGGTTCATTAAAACTGTATGAGATTTATGAATTTATAAAAATTGTAGAGTATTTTAAATATGTAAAACGATTTACTTTAGAAAATAAACTCAAAGAGTGGATTGATAAGATTATTATTCCTAAACAGATAGAGGATATTGCGTTTAAATTTGATCAAGATGGAAATCTAAAAATTGGACTCAATGAGGATTTTGATAGGGTAAATGAGAATATTTATAAAAACAAAGTCCAAATAAAAGAGGCTTTGCAAAAAGTGATGAATAATCAAAAACTCCAACCATATCTTGTTGATCATCAAGTGCATCTAGTGCATAACCAACAAGCAATTATGGTACGAGGTGGATTTAACCATATTCTAAAAGCTAAAGTGATCGATCGAAGTGGAAGTGGATTTTTTTATGTTGTTCCTGAGAGTGTGAAAGAGCTTAAAGAGAAGCAAGAAGAGCTCTATGATCTCAAAGAGGAGATACTTTTAAAACTGTGTAGGGAGTTTTCAAATGTGTTAGCTTCTCAAGTGTTTTTTTTAGGTTTCATTGACAAAGAATTTGATAGATTTGATCATTATCTTGCTAGGGTCAATTTTGCAAAAAATGGAGATAAAAACTTTATTCTTCCAAGTCAGAATAAAAAACACCAAAAATTAGTCGATTTCACCCATCCTGCCCTTAAAAATGGGAAATCAGTCACTATTGATTTTAGTAAATCTGTAATAATGATAACTGGGGTTAATGCTGGTGGAAAGACGATGCTTTTAAAGTCAATCCTTAGTGCTATTTTCCTTTCAAAGTATCTTATCCCATACAATGCTCATAAATCTACAAAAGTAGGTCATTATAAAGATATCTTAGCTATTTTAGATGACCCACAAAGTGTGAAAAACGATATCTCTACATTTGCTGGAAGAATGGTTGAATTTAGCCATCTATTTGCTAAAGAGAGTGCGATTGTAGGAGTTGATGAGATAGAACTCGGAACTGATAGTGATGAAGCTGCGAGTTTGTTTAAAGTGATTATTGAGCGATTAATGAAAAAAGATATGAAGATAATCATCACAACACACCATAAAAGATTAGCTTCTCTTTTGGCTAGCTATGATGATGTAGAACTTATCGCTGCTTTGTATGATGAGGAAAACCGTCGCCCAACCTATGAGTTTTTAAATGGGACAATTGGGATGAGTTATGCTTTTGAAACAGCACTTCGATATGGAATCCCTATGGATGTTGTAAATCAAGCCAAAGAGGTGTATGGGGATGACAAAGACAAACTCAGTAGCCTTATAGCAAAGAGTAGTTCTTTGGAGCTTGAATACAAAAGAAAGCTCAAAGAACTTGATGAAAAAATTGAAAATAACGAACGATTAAAGCGAAATCTGACCGAACAAAAAGAGTCACTTGATACCCTTATTTTAGAAGAAAAATCAAAGCTACACAAAGAGTACAAGGATGTCAAAGAAGAAGCACAACAAGCGATCAAAGCAAAAATGTATCAAGAATCACACAGACATCTCAATGTTGCTCACCAAAAAGTGACAAAAATTGAAGTACAAAAAGTTGAAGAGAAAAAAGAATTTAAAGTAGGGGAACGAGTAAAATACAATAATACAAAAGGGGTTGTATTATCTATAAAGGGGAATAAAGCTTATATAGAAACAGATGATGGGATAAAACTTCAGCTCTCGATGGAGAGCTTGAAACCTAGTGGAAACCCTATCAAAGTAAAACAAAAAATAAAAGTAGATATCGAAAAACCAAAAACTGGGGATATTAAAATAGACCTTCATGGACAAAGAGCTGATGAAGCGATTGAGAATATTGAGAGGCTTATTAGTGATTGTTTGATTCATGGCTTTCAAGAGGTGCTCGTATATCATGGAACAGGGACAGGAAAACTCTATTATGCTGTGAAGA
>CALMBI010000202.1 GCA_937860115.1 uncultured Arcobacter sp.
TATTGATAAAAAATGTCAGCATACCTATTTCTATATATTTTTTCCAATACGATTTTACAGGTTTCCAAAACCAATCTTTACTTTTATCAATATCGATATATTCACTCTTCTTTTGATCCCTAAAAACAAGTAACACTTTTTGAAATTTTTTTAGATCACTGATAGAATAAGTGGTTGTTTGATTAGTTTTTGGATCTAAAATTTTCCCTTCTCTCATATTTCTAGATGTATAAACAAAAGCTTCTCCATGTTTATCTAAAACAATGCAAGGCAAAAAATATTGTGCAATATCACTTGCTTTCATATCTTTTGTTACACCATTAAGTCCCATAGAAAAACAGATCTCTTCTGCCATATTTGTAGTAAATTTCTCTTCACTTTGATGGGTAAAATTTAAAATTGTTTCTAAAGATATGTCACCATAATAAAAATCAAGCACTTTTTTCAAAGCCAATAATAATGACTCATTTTGATATCTTTCAAGTTTATGAGGATCCTCTACACTTACCTCATCATCGCTTATAAGTTTACTTGAATATTTTTCAAGCTCCTCTTTGCTTAAGTCTTTTATATTTCCTAATTCCAATTGAACCTCTGGTTATTTTTTTAATCGAACTTTATATTGCTTATTGATCTTATCATAAATCGCTTGGAATACGCCATCCCAAACTCTAGCTGTTTTTTGTCTAAAAAGTTTTGCAGAAGGATACCAATATGATTTATCTCCAGTTGTTTCCCATCTCCAATCAGGAATTTTTTGAAGTGGTATCCACACCTCTTTATTGAGTGCTCCACAAAGATGAGCTACACTTGTATCACTACTGATTACAAAATCAAGTTGCGATATAAGATAAGCAGTTTTATTAAAATCTGTTAACTTATCAGTAAGATCTATAACTTTATCTGCAAGTCCTGCTTTTTCTAATTCTTTATTTTCAGGCCCCACTTGAAGTGTATAAACATTGAATTTTGGATTTTCTATAATTGGTCTAAAATACTCTACATCAAATACTTTTCCATCATAAGATTCTCCTGTGATACTTGCACTCCAACAGATCCCAACATTAATTTTTGTTTTTTCTTTTTTTATTTTGAGATCTTTCTCTTCTGTTGGGATCAAATATGGATTTGTACTTGGAATATCTTTGATATCTTGCATTCCAAAAAGATATGGGAGTGAAAGCATAGGATAATGAAGATCAAATTCTGGAAGCGGTTCTTTATCTCTTCCATAATAATGATCTACATTTTTAAAGCTATTTTAAAACAGAGATTTGAGTTCATCTCTACATTGTAAAATAAAATGACATTTATCTTTTTCTTTTACCATATC
>CALMBI010000203.1 GCA_937860115.1 uncultured Arcobacter sp.
TGGTACTTGCAAGAGAAAAATATAAAAGCTTAGGGCAAGCTCTTGAATTTGCATTTGATCCATTTGAAGAAGAGTGTATAAAAGATGAGAGAGAAATTTATAAAAAAGAGGTAAAAGATTTTAGAGCTAAGATAGATCTTTTAGAGGGGAAAGCATAATAATAGAACAATTTAATTTTTCTATAAAAAGGTTTCGATAGACTTCCCAAAAATTTTATAAATAAGAAAAACAAATAAAAAAAGAGACACAATCTATGAAATATACAACAAAAGCACTTCACTCAAAATATCCTACGAAAGATCCTCATGGAGCACTTAGGGCTCCTGTGTATCAAAATGCAGCATTTGAATTTGATAGTGCAGAAGCACTTGAAGAGGTATTTACAGGGAAAAAAAGTGGGCATGCATATAGTAGAGCTTCAAATCCTACAGTAGAAGAGCTTGAATCGAAAGTAAAATATATCACATCAGCTCATGGAGTGGTAGCAACTTCAAGTGGAATGGCAGCGATTTCAAATACACTCCTTGCACTTTTAAAAGCAGGGGACAATATCATCACAACAAATAAACTCTTTGGTCATACGTTATCATTTTTTCAAACAACTTTAGATGATTTTGATGTAGAAACTAAATTTGTTGATATTTGCAATGAAACAGCGATTAAAAATGCAATAGATGAAAATACAAAAATCATCTTTTTTGAAACGATTAGCAATCCAGAACTTGTGATACCAGATATCAAAATGCTCGCGAAAATCGCAAAAGAACATAATCTTTTACTTATCTGTGATTCTACAATGACACCATTTTATATCTTTGATAGTAAAAAACACGGAGTTGATATAGATTTACTTTCAGCTACAAAATATATCTCAGGTGGTGGAACTACCATAGGTGGGCTTATTATTGATAATGGAAATTATGACTGGTCACATTATAAAAATCTTTCAAAATTTAGTGAAAAATTTGGTAAAAATGCTTTTATAGCAAAACTGAAAAAACAAGTATTTAGGAATATGGGAGCATGTTTATCGGCTCAAAGTGCTTATATGCTTTCACTTGGACTTGAAACATTGGCACTTAGAGCAGATAGAACAAAAGAGAATGTCAAAGCACTTTCAGAGTTTTTATCAAAACATGAAAAAATTCGATCTGTAAATTATCCAAATCTTGAAGGAAATAGATTTCAAAATGAGGCAAATGAATATTTTTTATTTGCTGGATCGGTACTCACTTTTGATCTTGCTTCAAAAGAGGAAGCATATAAGTTTATGAATAATTTAGAGCTTATTAGAAGAGCTACCAATATCCAAGATAATAAGTCACTTATTATCGCTCCATATCACACTATTTATGCTGAGTATAGTGATGAAGAAAAAAGAAGTTTTGGCCTAAGAGAAGGGACATTGAGACTCTCTGTTGGTATCGAAGATATAGAAGATCTTATCAGTGATATAGCAAATAGCTTAGATATCTTATAGTCACACTATTTCAAAATTCAATTTGAATTTTAGATTTTGTGTATGATATAGGGTTAACAGATCATAGTTGGGTGTATTTAAAATATGCTCCTCTTTATATTTTTTACTTATTGCTATAAATGAATCAAAATTTTCAAAAAATAAATCTACCAATTTTGGATCAAAATGTTTCCCTTTTTCTTGTTTAAAAAGTGTAAGAATTTAATCTTATTCTATTGAAAGTTTTAATGTACTTTTGATATTATGTTATTTAGTTATTTAGCTAAATATAAAATTTATTAAAGGAAATTAAATGAAAAGTCTTTTTATCTTCAATCATCAACCTTATGATGGTACAGATGTCACTTGGAATGGTTTACGACTAATCACAGCACTTCACAACAAAGGGGAGATAGTCAAAATATTTTTGATGAATGATGCGGTTGATTTGGCACGAGAGAGTACAACAAAACCAGAACTTTATGATTATGATTTAGTTGCTATTTTATTAGAATTGTATTTTAATGGCGTTGAAATAAAAGCATGTGGAACTTGTATGGCGAGATGTGGACTGAACAAAAATCAACCTTATTTTAGTGATGAGATTAAAGGGACTATGGATATTTTGGCAAACTGGATGATTGAATGTGATAAAGTGGTGACTTTTTGATGAGCCATATACCATATGAGAAGTTTTAAAAAGCAGTTGACCTTTTTGATATTGTTTACAAAGCAGATAAACAAAGTATCAAAAAAAGATATTTAGAGCTTTCAAAACTTCATCATCCTGATACACAAAATGGAGATACCCAAAAATTTCAAGAGATAAATGATGCTTATAAATTACTCTTAGAATATATTGAAAATTATCGATTTAGCTTCTCAAAAGAGGAATTTGAAGAGCAGTATCCATTTTCGGATAAGCCATCAAAAGATTGGTTTTATAATCTCTAAAGTACTTGCTGAGTAGCTGTAAAATTATCTACAAGTGTTGTAAAACAACTTGAAAGTTCTTCTATAATAGCAAGATTTGGTTCTATATAGATTTTGTTTCCCCGTTTTGTCATTGTGATAATTTTTGCATCTTTGAGTTCTTTAAGATGTTTTGAAATAGTTGGGAGTGCAAACTCAAAATGTTGAGCTATTGTTGCGACACAAGTTGCTTGTCCAACTTTTGGAGTGTATTTAGTTTTATCATCAATCGAACAAGTATAACCACCCGTAAAGACATTCTTAAATATCAAAAATCTTGTCTCATTTCCTAAAGCCTTAAAGATCTTTATTTTTTCTTCCATAGTAAGCATCGTTTATAACCCTAATTTTAAATTACTTATATCATAACATAAAATCATTTTTTATAAGTTTATTAAAATATAATTAATCTATTTCGCTAATTAGCTAAATAGACTTGACAATATAAAAAACTTCTAGTAACATTACAAAAAATTATACAAAGAGGAGTTCAGAAAATGAAAAAGTTGCTATTATTAGTAGTTAGTTTTGGGTTGTTGTTTGGTTTAGAGATTCCAAAAAGCCATTTAGTTGATACGAAGTGGGTGATGGAAAATTTGGATAATCCAAAATTAAAAATCGTAGATACAAGAGAGAAAAAAGAATACGATGCAGGACATCTTAAAAATGCTCTTCATATACCAAAGAGTGCTTATTTTCAAGGAAAAGTTGATGGTGTTTTTAAACTTTATAGCACACCTGAACAAATGACAGCGATTTTCCAAAACAATGGGATTAAAGAGGATGATATTGTAGTTTTTTATAGTGCTGGAATCAAAGATGAAGATTTTGGAGACGGAGCAAGTGGATTATGGAATGCTTGGATTTATGGATTTGAAAATAGTGTTATTTTAAATGGTGGTTATGCAAAATGGATCTATGAAAATAAACCAGTAACAACTGAACTTCCAACAATTGTAAAAAGTGATTTTGAATTTGCAACTTATAAAAAAGGTTCCCTCTCTTCTATGAGTGATGTTTTAGAAGCGATTTATGATGATGAGATTCAAATTAGTGATGCAAGGGTTTCAAATCCTTATCTTGGAAAAGATACAAACAAAGAATTGGCAAGATTTGGAAGAATTCCAACTGCAAAACTTACACCAGTTATTCGACACGTAAAGCTGATTGATAATAAATATTATGAACTAGTTTCACAAGAGGAATCACAAAAGGCATTGAGCAATAGCGGTTTTGGGATTGAATTAAATAAACCTTTGATACTATATTGCAATACAGGACACAAAGCAAGAGGGTTATGGTTTGTGGCAAAATTTATTGCAAATATGAAAAATGTAAGTGTCTATGATGGTGGCATTGTAGAATATTCAAGAAGTAGTTTGAAGATGGAAACAGGCGAGCCAACTGAATAAAAAAGATACAAAGGTAGTCAAGTTATGATAGAAACTGTAAAGAAAGAACTAAAAAAAGTAATTGTTGGTCAAGAGGAAC
>CALMBI010000204.1 GCA_937860115.1 uncultured Arcobacter sp.
CGATTCACTTTTTAAAAATAGACCTGAAGAATCAAAAATAATTAACCCAATATCAGTAGAAAAAGAGAAACAGATAGAAAACAATAATTCAAAATCTGTTCAATCAAAACCTACCCAAGTAGATTATTCAAATGAGGTAAATGAAAAAAAAGAGACAATAAAAAAACTAGTAAAAGATTCTAACAAAATACTTTTAGAGGATACAAAAAATCAATTCAATTCCTTTGATGAATCTATTCCACCAATTGAACAGCCAATAGCTTTTATTTATGCATCTGCAAATATTGGTAAATATGCAATTGAAACTTCTAATATTGCGATGACTTATCTAGTCAATAAAAATTCAAAATTTCAACTCGAATTTTTTGATATTGGAAACGAATCAAAAGAAAATATAATAGCTATTTTTGATCAACTTGCAGACAAAAAGATCAAAAAAGTGATCTGTATGTTCACAACTAATAGTATGTGGATTGTGAATAGTTATCCAAACATTAGTTCATTTAACATCTATTTTCCACTTATACATAAAACAAGTGTCTCTTCTGCAAAACCAAATTATATTTTTGGTGGAATCGATTATACGAAACAATTTGAGTATTTTGCTTCAAGAGCTAAAAATAATCTAGTAGAGATCTATGATGGAAGCACAATCAGTAAATCTCTCCATGAAAAACTCCTCAAACTCAACCTCCCAAATATCAAATATGTAGAACTTAAAGGGGAAAATCCAAACTATAGTATCTTGTATCCAAAGTCAAATGGGATCAATAATGCAACCGTTATTCTTAATACCTCAGTAGTAAGAAGTGCTATCATTTTAGCACTTCTTAGAGGACAAGGGATCAATCCAGATCAAGTGTTTGCGACACAACTTAACTACACTCCTCTTATTTTTAATCTTACTCAAGAAGAGGATAGAGCCAATCTGTATGTAGCAAATTCGATCGCACTTCTTCCAAGGGATCTAGAAGAACTCATCACTTTTTATGGTGATGATCCTATTTTTAGCTGGATAAATTATTCTACTCTCCTAGGACTTGAATATTTTATGACAAAAAAAACAAAACTCTTTGGAAATATAGAGATAGCAAAAAATCAAGTCAATTATCCTATCAAACTTTATGGTTTTGAAGGAACGAAATTTATAGATGTCACAAAAAAATAATACAACAAATATTGCTATCATAGGTGCTGGTGCATCTGGACTTTTTTGTGCTTTATGCTTAGCCAAAAAAGGTTTTTTAGTAACCGTTTTTGAAAAAAACAATAAACCAGGGAAAAAACTAGCTGCTACTGGAAATGGCAAATGTAATATCTCAAATACAAATATTTCCCTTGCAAACTATTTTTCATCAAACCCCTCTTTTTCCAAATATGCGCTCGAGCATTTTGGATTTGAAAAATTTAGTAAATTTTGCGATGAGATTGGACTCAATTTAACAACAAATGAGAATGGTAAAACATATCCATCTTCACTTCAAGCTTCTAGTGTTGTAGAGATACTCTATCAAGAGGCTCTTTTTTATGGTGCTATTTTTCATTTTTCTACATATATAGAGGATCTTACATTTGAGAAAAAAGCAAAAATTATTGCTCATAACACTCAATACGAATTTGATAAAGTTATTCTTGCTACAGGAAGTATCGCAATGGAAAAACTAGGTGGCACAAATAGTGGATATGAATTAGCCAAAAAATTGGGTCACTCTATTATTGAACCATTTCCATCACTTGTGCAACTTACTTCACACAATAAAGAGATCCATTTTTTAAGTGGTGTGAAAACAGAAGTTGCGATCACAATTTTTATCAACAATCAAAGAAGCAAAAGTATAGAAGGTGATATTCTTTTTACCAATTATGGAGTATCAGGAAACGCTATACTAGATCTTAGTCGTGAAGCAAATCAAGCGATGCTTGAAGGAAGTTATGTCGATATAGTTGTTGATCTTTTTCCACAAAATGATAAAAATAAACTCCTAGCACTTTTAGAAAAAAAGAAAAAAGCACTCCCAAACAGACCAAAAGAATTTTTACTTCTGAGTCTTATCAACTCTAAATTGATCGATTTTATTTTTAAAAAAGCTAAAATAGATCCGAACAAAATCACAACTGATCATCTTGATAAAAAAGATCTTCAAAGCCTTACTTATGCTCTTAAATCTATCAAGATAGAGATAGATGGATCAAAAGGATTTGAAAATGCAGAAGTTGTAGCTGGTGGGGTTAATGTTGATGAGATTGATCCTAAAACAATGGAATCAAAACTCCAAAGTGGACTCTATTTTTGTGGAGAAGTGATCGATGTTGATGGGGATTGTGGCGGATATAATCTTCACTGGGCTTGGGCAAGTGGATATATACTAGCATCTTCGATGAGCTAATACCATTTAAAGAAATAAATACTGAAATAAAACTAACACATAAAAATTATCACATCCAATGAGTAAAAATTTGATATTTTTTAGCTAGAATACCAAAAAATTTGTAGGACTATACATTATGAAAAAACTTTTATCTATTGCACTTTTATCGACTCTTACTTTTGGACAAGAATTTTATAGCATGATCAACCCAATCAAAACTTTTAGCGTTAAAGCTGCTGTAAGTGGTGAAGTAGTATTTGTCAATAAATCTTTAGAAAAAAACTATGTAAGTAATAAATCAATCGTAAAATTAGATGATAGTTTAGATCTTGTAAATCTAGAACAAACCAAAATAAAACTTGCCAACCAAGAACAAACTTTGAAAATTGAAAGTGATATCTTGGAAAGCTATGAAAAAGTTTCATCAAAAACAAAAATAGATAAAGATGGTCAAAAAATGAAAATCTTAAGTATTAGTTCAAGTATTGCCGATATGAAAATGCAAATCGCAAATCTCCAAAACAATATCAAAAAGAAAAACATCAGTGCTTCAGATATCTATATTTCAAGTGTTGAAGTGGAAGTTGGGGATTATGTGAATGCTGGTGGATTACTCTATAAAGGGTATGATTTAAGCCGTGGAAAACTTGAAATATTTCTTCCAATTAATGAGATAGATAGCTTTAAAAATAAAACTATCTATCTTGATGGTAAAAGATCTGGACTAAAAATCAATAAAATCTCAAAAGTAGCAGATGAAAAAAATATCTCATCATATAAAGCGGAGATTATAGTAAAAAATCCAAAATCATTTTCAAAACTGGTCAAAGTAGAGTTTAAATAAGCTTGACATACAAAGAGCTTTTTGTTCATCACGAGATCGTTCGTAAACTTGCCACAATCCAATTTTTAGCCTACTTTGGAACTTGGTTTTCCAATGTAGCTATCTACTCTATGCTAGTGGACTTTAAAGCTAATCCTATTCTTATCTCTATCGTAGTTGCAATGCACTTTATCCCAGGGATTTTTCTCTCCCCTTTTAGTGGCCCGATTGTAGATAGAATCGATGCTAAAAAACTCATGGGTATCTTGATGCTCACAGAGTTTAGTATGACAATGTGTTTTTTACTTATTGGATCGATTGAAGATATTTGGCTTTTGCTTATTTTTATTTTTATACGAATGAGTGCTTCAAGTATGTTTTTTACAACTGAGATGACTTTGATGCCAAAACTTCTCTCAAGTGAAGTACTTAGTAAAGCAAACGAGATCCATTCGATCATTTGGTCATTTACATTTACTGCTGGGATGGCGATAGGTGGATTTGTAGTGAATGTATATGGAACAAATACTGCTTTTATCATCGATGGGATCTTTTTTCTTTTGGCTTTTATTACACTTTTCAATACTTCAATAGAATATGCTCAAGAATCGCACCATGAAAATATGTGGCGATCGATCAAAAGTGGGATCGAATATCTCAAAAATAATAAGCACCTCTTCCACTTTATCTTACTTCATGGGACAGTTGGTGTAACGTCATTTGATACGATAGTGACTCTTTTAGCTGATTATCATTATAAATATGTGATCGCTGTTCCTCTTGCTATTGGTTTTTCAAATGCTATGAGATCGTTTGCATTGATGATTGGACCATTATTTATTAGCCGATATCTCACAAAAGAGAGGTTGTTTTATATCTTTTTACTGCAAGGTGGAGGAATCATCATCTGGGCAATAGTTCAAAGTGATTTTTATTTTGGACTTATTGGATTGTTTCTTACTGGATTTTGGACAACAACTCTTTGGTCATATAGCTATGCACTTTTGCAAGAGAGAGTTGAGCAAAAATATTTAGGAAGAGTTTTAGCTTATAATGAGATGTTTTTTATGCTTATTAATGCTAGTACTACTCTTTTTATTGGTGTAATGGCTCTTTATTTTGAGCTATCATTTGTTACGATACTTTTAGGATTGATATTTATTGTAATGGCTTTTTATTATAAAAATATTATTTTAAAACTCTAAACATGAAGGAAAACAAACACATGGAATTTAAAGACAATATCGAACTCAAAGTTTTACTACTTGCGATTTACAAAAAAGAAGCCGATGAATCTCTCAAAGAGATTCTCAAAATGATGGATAACAATAGAGTCTTTGATCTTAAAACTGGTAAACAATATCTTAAAGAGCTAAGAAATTTAGGTTTTTTGAACGATGATGAGCTTACTTTTGTGGGAATCGAAACTGCAAAAAAAGTAGAATTAGAATTTAAAATCTAATCGTTTCAGTATGATACAAATCATTTTTCCAATAGCTATGATCTCGATCATGGGACTTATCCATCTTTATTTTTACAAAAGAGTACTGAGTAAGCTCCATTTTAGAGCAAAAATAATCCAATCTCTCCAACGATTTGCTATTATCAATCTTTTGTTTGTGATAGGCTATATACTTGCAAGATATTTTGTAGCAGTACCAACTTGGCTCTATTTTTTACTTTCTCTCTCAATTGGGATAGGGTTTTGTTTTTTGATTTTTACCCTCCTTTATGAAGTGATCCAAATAGCACTCCATACAATTCCATTTGATAAAAATAAAAGAGCTTTTTTAAAAAAAAGTGGTGATATCTCTGTAGTGGCACTTGGTGGAGCATATCTTGGAACAGCGATTTATGAAGGGCAAAAAGAGCCTATCATCTTACCTATCACAATCAACCAAAATCTTTTTACACAACCCTATCGAATCGTCCAAATAAGTGATATGCATATTGGTGGGCTTATTGATGAGGAGTTTGTTCAAAAAACTGTGGAAAAGATAAATGCCCTAGATGTTGATTTTATAACGATAACTGGCGATTTAACAGATGCTCCAATAGAACAAATCAAACAAAGCGTAGCACATCTAGCAAATCTGAAAAGTAGATTTGGGACATTTTATGTTATTGGAAACCATGAGTATTTTCACGGATTAGAAGATACGATAGCATATATCAAAATGCTTGGGATAAGATTACTTGAAAATGAAACATTGATGATTGGGAGAGATAACGAACAATTTAATATATGTGGGTTGTATGACTATTTTGGATATAGAAAAGGTAGTTTTATCCCTGATCCACTCAAAGTACAAAATGAAATCAATTGGTCTCTTCCAACACTTTTACTTGCCCATCAACCAAAACAAACTAAAAGACTTGAAGGACTTAAACCAAATCTTATCCTAAGCGGTCATACACATGGAGGGCAAATCTTTCCTTTTTCTTATCTAGTCAGATTACAACAACCTTATCTAAAAGGATTGTACAAAATCTCACAAAAAGAAGCGATTTATGTCAATAGTGGCATAGGTTTTTGGGGACCCAAGATGAGACTTGGATCGAGTGCAGAGATCACATTGATCTCTTGGAGTTAAACTTTATAGATGGTGTAAAATCTCTCTAAGATCTTTTCTATCTATGATAATATTTGCCTCTTTTTTCAATATCTCTCTCCCACAAAAAGCTATCTTTTTAGAAGCATACGGAAACATACTTCTATCATTTGCACCATCTCCACATACTAGTGTGTTTTCAACAGTTGCTCCTAAAAGTGCTTGAATCCTTTGGATCATATCCCCTTTAGAGCTATCAAACATCATATCTCCACCAACAAGTCCACTCAAAACGCCATCTTTATGGTGCAAAATATTTGCAAAATCAGCATCAAGTCCAAGTTTAGCTTTTGCTGGTGTTGTC
>CALMBI010000205.1 GCA_937860115.1 uncultured Arcobacter sp.
TAAAATACTTACTGTTTCAATTGTCGTACCTGATTTGCTAATAACAATAAATAACGCATTGTTTAAATCAATTTTTTCTAATCTATAATTTATTTCAAGTGGATCAGTTGATTCCAAAAAATGAAGTTTTTTATCATTTTCTTTATGGATTAAAAACTTGTGTATAGCGTACGTTCCAAGGCTACTTCCCCCTATCCCAAGTACAACTATATCTTTTTGTTTTACAGTTAAAGCATATTCTTTGATCTTGGTTGTATCGGCAAATGGAAGATGATAATACCCTATGTGGCTCATTTCAGCTTCGATTTTATTGAATATCTCTTCATTTGATTTTATTTCATAAAAATTTTTACTATATTTCATTTATTTTTCCAAATTGTTTTAAAGAGTTATTCTATAAAAATTACTCTTAATGTTGACGTTTTAGATCTACCCTAAAAACTCACCACTATGATAAAGCCACTTTCTTTCTATTTTATAAAATTTGCTTTTTTCTATAAATGAAGCATCCTCACTACCAAAAAAGATTGTAGCTTTAAAAGTTACATAAGCCTCAAATTCACCATCAACAAATTCTAAAATCTCTAATTTTTGAAAATCTCCATTGTGCGAAAATTGTAAAATCTCTTTTTCCCATAGATTAAAATCATCTGTATAATCCTGATTTTCTTTGTGTGTTGTTTTGATAATATATTTTGCGTCAGCTACTACAAATCCACTATATCTACTTTTCATTAATACCAAAGCATTTTTGGGAAGTTTTCCTTTATGATAGGGTAAACAACACTGTTTATATTTAAGTCCACTGCCACATGGACATTGAGCATTTACACTATATTTCATCTATACTCCATAAAAAAAGCCCAAAAGAAAACTCTTTTGGGCTTTTATTTTCTCTGGTTAAGGATTATCCGTTTTTCGCTTGCTTTGCAGCTCTTCTTCTCATACTTGGATCAAGCTCTTTTTTTCTTACTCTAATTGTAATAGGTGTAATCTCAACAAGTTCATCATCTTCGATCCACTCTAATGCAGTTTCAAGATTTAATTCTCTTGGTGGAACAAGTTTAATAGCCTCATCAGCTCCACTACTTCTTACGTTTGATTGTGCTTTTCCTTTGATAACATTTACATCGAGGTCATTTTCTCTTGAATGCTCACCGATAACCATACCATCGTATACTTTATCTTGAGGTTTTACGAACATTATACCTCTTTCTTGTAAGTTAAAAATTGAATATGCTGTTGCAACTCCATTTTCCATAGAAACTAAAGCACCATTTTTTCTACTTACAACTGTTCCAGAATATGGTCTAAATTCTAAAAATGAGTGGTTCATTACACCCTCACCTTTTGTATCAGTTAAGAATTCATTTCTATATCCGATAAGCCCACGTGCAGGTATCTCAAACTCTACCCTTGTAAATCCATCACCCATAGGGATCATATTTGTCATAACAGCTTTTCTTTTTCCTAAAGTCTCAATAACACCACCAGAATGTTCAGTTGGAATATCACATACAAGGTGCTCAAATGGCTCCATTTTTACACCATTTTCTTCTCTAATAATTACTTCAGGTCTAGAGATAGAAAACTCAAATCCTTCTCTTCTCATATTTTCAGCAAGAATAGTGATTTGAAGCTCACCCCTTCCATTTACTTTAAATTTCCCCTCACCAATTTGCTCATAATTCATAGCAATATTTGTGTTCATCTCACTTTCAAGTCTCTCTTGAATTTTGTTTGATGTTACAAATTTACCTTCAGTTCCAGCAAGTGGAGAATCATTTACTGCAAAAGTTACAGAAAGCGTAGGCTCTTCAATATGCATTGGGTCAAGTGGCATTGGGTTAGCTGGGTCACATAAACTATCTCCAACATCAATTGTCTCAAATCCAGCAACAGCAACGATATCACCGTGTCCAGCTTTTTTGATATCCATTCTGTCAAGTCCTTTAAACCCGATAAGTTTAGATACTCTTCCTTTTATTTTTTCACCGTCAGCTTTACAAAGAAGCACAGTTTCACCCATAGAAATAGTACCGTTGAAGATTCTTGCGATTCCTATTTTTCCAATAAAGTTATCATAATCAAGTGTGAATACTTGAAGTTGAAGACCATTTGTATCATCACCTGTTGGAGCTGGAACTTTATCTAAAATAGTTTGGAACAATGGTTTAAGGTCCATATTTCCATCTTCAGCATCATATCTTGCATATCCATCTCTAGCTGCTGCATAGATCACTGGAAAATCAAGTTGCTCTTCTGTTGCATCCATTTGTGCAAAAAGATCAAACACTTCATCTACAACTCTTTCAGGCTCAGCAGCTGGTTTATCAATTTTATTTACAACAACGATAGGTTTATGTCCTAAAGAAAGAGCTTTTTTAACAACGAATTTTGTTTGTGGCATAACTCCCTCTTGTGCATCAACAAGAAGTAAAACAGAGTCAACCATTTTTAAAACCCTCTCAACCTCTCCACCAAAATCGGCGTGTCCTGGAGTATCGATGATATTGATTCTTACACCTTCATAATCGATTGCTGTATTTTTTGAAAGGATTGTGATCCCTCTTTCTTTCTCGATAGCATTGCTATCCATCATTCTCTCTTCAGTTTCAGCTCTAGCATCAAATGTACCTGATTGCTTTAAAAGCTCATCTACAAGTGTCGTTTTACCGTGGTCAACGTGTGCAATAACGGCAATATTTCTAATTTCTCTCATTTTCTATTTCTCTTTTGTATTTGGATTTTCGCGGATTGTATCTAAAAGTTACTTAGATTTAGGAGGGTTAAAGTATTTGATTACAAAAAAAGGGCGATTGGCAACCCAACCACCCTTATTTCAATAAAAAAATAATATTATAATTTTTCGCTATTTTTTGCTAAGTATTCAGCAACACCTTCAGTTGAAGGTTTCATTCCCTCATCACCTTTTTGCCAACCAGCTGCACACACTTCACCATGCTCATTTGTAAATTGCATTGCATCTACCATTCTGATCATCTCATCAATATTTCTTCCAAGTGGTAAGTCATTGATAACAGCATGTCTTACAGTTCCATCTGCATCGATTAAGAATGAACCTCTTAGAGCTACTGATTCACCAAATAATACATCATAATCTCTAGAGATTTGTTTGCTTAAATCTGCAACTAGTGGGTATTTGATTCTTCCAATTCCTCCGTTGTTTACTGGAGTTTCTCTCCATGCAAAGTGTGAAAATTGAGAATCTACAGATACACCAATAACATTTACACCTCTTGAAGTAAATTCTTCAATTCTATGAGAGAATGCAATAATTTCAGATGGACATACGAATGTAAAGTCAAGTGGGTAAAAGAAAAGAACTGCACCTTTTGGTCCTAAGTTACTCATTAAGTTAAAATTATCTACGATTGATCCGTCTGCTAATACAGCTGTTGCTGTGAAATCTGGAGCTTTTTTTGTTACTAACATTTTTTATTTCCTTTTGTTTAATTTTGATTTGGGAGAAGTTTACCAAACTAAATTTAAAACTTTTAAATTTTCTAATAATAAACTTTTTCCTTTAAGTTAATATTTATTAACCAACTGTTACGTCTTTGTTTCTTTTTTTGAAATACTCTTTTGAAACTCTACAAAGTGGGCAAGCACCTGGAGCTTTTTTCCCTCTATGAACATGTCCACACACTTCACATACCCATTCTTCCTCTTCGTCTGATTCAAAAAAACCTTCATCTTCTAATGCTTGTAAAAGTTCTCTGTACTCTTTTTCATGCTCCACTTCCACTTTTCCTATAGCTTTTAGCATTCTTGCTATCTCTTTTAATCCCTCTTCACTAGCAATCGCTTCAAATTCTGGATACATTGTTTCATGTTCATATTGTTCCCCATCCGCAGCAGCTATGATATTTTTTGCAGTTGAGTCCACTTCATAATCATTTACAAGTTTTTGATACGCTTTATACTCTGCTCTTGCATGGTATTTTTCATTTTCTGCAGCTTCATGGAAAAATCTTGCGATTCTATGGTATCCTTGCTCATAAGCAATATCACCATAAAGATCATATTTATTTCTTGCCATTGATTCTCCTGCAAATGCTTTCATAAGATTAACAGCAGTTAAGTTATCAGTGATACACTCCATATGCTGACCACAACACACCAAAGTTCCACCACCTACATTTTGTACTTCTACTTCATTACCACATTTGTTACATTTATATGTTTGGTATTTTTTCATTTAAATTTTTCCTTTTCTTTTGTTTTTTATTAATGGATAATTTTTATCCTTTAGAATTATAATCGTATATTCTTATTTTTAACTAAAATGCAATTCCTAAGTAACAATAATTATTATTAAAAAAGGACAAAAATACTCTTTTTATGGAATAATTACAAAATGGATACATTTACAGATTTATTAAGAAACTATAATTTAAAAGCAACACCACAAAGACTTGCTATTTTGCAAGTTATCTCTAGATATGGTCATATAAATATTGACAATCTTTATAACGAGATAAAAAGCCAATTTAGCTCAATTTCGCTTGCTACTATATACAAAAATATCAATTCTATGACAGAAGTACACCTTCTAGCAGAAGTGAAACTGCCAAATACTAAATCAGTATATGAGATAGTAAAAGAGGGTCACGCTCACCTCAAATGTGAACTATGTGGAGATATTGAAGATTTAACAATCGATACGAATTCAATCTTTGCAGATATCTCAAAACTACATAATTTTAAAATCAACCAATCAGATGTTATTTTGAGTGGTGTTTGTAAAAGTTGCCAATAAAATCTTTTACAACAGACTCATCCAATCTTCCATTTTCTACTTGGTTATGTAAAATTTCTATCCTTTCATCAAGATCAAAATCTTTTCTATAAGTTCTCTCTTCACTAAGCACTTGATCTAAAATAACTACAGCTAAAACTCTATCTTTTAAAGCGAGTTCATTTCCTTCTAAACAAAAAGGATATCCACTTCCATTAAGTGATTCTTGATATGTTGAAGCTAACTTTGCAATATCATCAAATCCATATACCATAGAGATGATCTCTTTTGTATAATAAGGGATAGCTTTGACTATTTGAGATTCCACCTCATCTAAAGTACTCTCTTTTTGAAAAATAATCTGAGGTATTTTTAAAGCACCTATATTATATAGATATCCGCACATCATCAATCTATAGGTATCTTTGCTATCAAACGCATAAAACGCACTCATCACTTTTATTCTATCAATAATTTTTTTATTAAACTCTCTATGTGTATATCTATAGATTATTTTACTTACAAGTTCTACAATAGATAAAAGATGATCGTAACTTATCTCGATAGTATTATCTTCCAACATATCTAATATCAAAAATGGCAATCTAGGAGAACTCAAATCACACCAAAAACTCTCCATATCTGCTAGATAAAAAAAGTTTTCTTTGATAATTTCATTGATATGCAACTCTTCTACCACTCTTATTATTTCATCTCTATTGAGAGTAAACAAACCATCTAATTGAATATACTCTTCAACAACTTCAACTAAACGAATAATATCCACTACATTTTGATCTCCAAAAATAGTGCTATCTTGAAATGGCAAAATCTCTATAAGTTCCTCATTTGTAAAATGATTCATAAAAGTAAGATAGATCATCATATCGCTCAAAGTTGCTTTTGAAAACTCATTAAACTCTCCAATTTTAAGAGCCACAAAGGAAGCCCTTTGTGAAGAGAATTTTGTATTTGATCTATTTTTCCCCACTTCATTATCAAGACTACTACCTAATGAGAGTGCAAAGTTATCCATATTAAATTTGACATGCGTCATCTTATCCATTTTTTTATCTCCCCATACTTTTTAAATAGTGCTCTTTTGATAGTATCAAATAATTTCTTGTGAGTGTAGTTTTAAAATAACTTGCCATCTTTACTAATCTACTCTGTAATTGGTTTGCTTGATCCTCATTTTCCCATACTATAAGAATAAATACTATTTGTTTATTATCGTATGCTATGAGATCAATAGTATTGCCAAAATTATCCCACCATGCTCCTATTCTATTTGGAATAAATCCAAGATAAGCTAATGGTTCTTCATAAATACGATCCCTTATAAAAGTTATATATGCAGGTGTTAGTATATTTTTTATGATCGTATCATCTAGCTCTTTTAAAACAGGCGTATGTTTTTTGAGATTAAGGTTTGCTATATTTGGATAGATATAACAAAACCAAAATTTCAAAAAATTATCATTTATTTTATATCTTCCGTATTTTGAAAATACTTGTTCTTTTGAAAGAGGCAACTCTTTTCGTATAATCATCATCTCTTGTAGTTTTTCTATATAGCGTGAGAGATAAGTAGATTTTACTTTTAATATATTTGCAATATCACCCATTTTAGAATTCCCAATTGCAATCGCATACAATATCCCACAAAATGTCCCTATATCACTGAGATCTTTTTTAAGATAGGTAAAGCCATAATCATAAAATGGACTCGCAGGGTTCAAAGAGAGTTGATAGATATTTTTCAAAAAATCGTTTTTTGTATTATAAAACGAGAGAATGTAGCTAGATGCTCCAAATATAGAGTAGATATAAAACTTATCAGTTGGTGTAAGATTGCCTCTATTTTTTAAAAATTCAAAAGAGAAGTTTTCCATCATAATGATACTTTGAGCACGTTTTTCTACTTTTTTATAGATGGTGCTATTTGGTAATATTCCACTAACAACGATCAACATAATAGATTTTTTTGAAAAACTTTTTTCCCAAAATTGTAGTAACAATTCAAAACTATTTTTCTCTATCTTTAAAAGCTCTTCAAAACTATCAAAAATAATAGCTATCTTTTCATCGATCACTTGTTCATCAAGTAAAGTGAGTATCTTTTCAAATTTATCATAATAGGTACTTGAATTTTGGATTTTGAATTTTTTATTGATTGTTTCCACAAATGAAGGGAAAATTATATCCTCTAAAGCACTAAAAGAAGAAAAATAAATATAGTTTTTTTTGACAATAAAATCTCGTAAAAATGTTGTTTTTCCACTTTTTGATCTTCCAAAGATCACATGCAACGAGGAATCAGGATAATGATAAATTTCATTCAGTTTTATAAGATCATCTTGGTTAATTGGTATCATGGTGTCGATTATATCAAAAAGATTCAAAAATATTATGATAGAATCTTTGATATTTTT
>CALMBI010000206.1 GCA_937860115.1 uncultured Arcobacter sp.
CCCCACAACTCCACCAATTTTCATAATCTTATACTTCTTTGGATATAATCACTAAAATAAATCAAATTAAATATTGCTACATTAAAATAAATTGTACATCTTTTGGTACATTAACTTAAAGTGTAATTTACAATTATTTTTGAATGTACCAATAAAAAGTGAAATATGCCAAAAAATTTAGAAAACTATCAACAAAAAAGAGCTCAAGAGCTTTATTCTTTAGGTTCTGGAACGACAAAATACAAGTATGAATACGATCCTACTCTACTTGAAACATTTGAAAATGTTCATCCGCAGAGAGATTATTGGGTTACACTTAATAATGATGAATTTACCTCTTTATGCCCTATTACAAATCAGCCAGATTTTGCAAAACTTGTGATCAACTATATTCCAAATCAAAAAATGGTAGAAAGTAAGTCTTTAAAACTCTATCTATTTAGTTTTATGAATAGTGGTGAATTTCATGAAGATGTAACAAATAAGATAGGTAAAGATCTTGTAACTCTTATGGAACCAAAATATTTAGAGATAATTGGACTTTTTTATCCTAGAGGGAATATCAGTATCCATCCAGCTTTTTATTATAACAATGGTGAAGAGAAATACTCTAAGCTAGAAGAGTATAGATTTTCAAATAGAAATCTAAATCCTCAAAGGATCGACTTATGATAAAAGTGATAGAGACAAAAACACAAGGTTCACATATAGAGTTCTCTTCACCAGAATTAATGTGGCTAGGGTTGAGTGGGCAACCATATAGAGGGAGTTTACAGATAGAAATGATCTCAAATGGGAAGAGTTTTGATCTATTGAGTTTAAAAAAATATATCACTTCCCTAAGATCACAGGTTGTAATCTTGGAAGATATCGCCCAAAAAATTTTAAATGATCTTGATTTATTAGAAAACAATACACTATCTGTGAGTGTAAGAACAACTCCAAGAGGTGGAATTTCAAGTAAAATAAGTGCGAAAAAGCAATAATGCAGAAGGTATTTTTAAGACTTTTGGTTTCATTTAGTTATGGGGAAGTTCTATCAAAAAATTAGCACCATTGTCAGTATTCTCAAGTTTGAGAGTTCCTTGCATACTCTCTACTATGATTTTATAGCAGATATGCAATCCTAACCCTGTCCCTTGAGATTGATGTTTTGTAGTAAAATATGGTTCAAATATTCTAGATCTGATTTCAGTTGGTACACCACCACCATTATCTTCTATTGAGATTTTAAGAAGGTTAGGAGTGTTTGAAAGCTCAATTTTTACCCATGGATTTTTAATTTTGTTTTCAATCAATACATCTTTTGCATTGTTGACTAGATTGATAATCACTTGTTGCAATTCACCACTTACCATATTCATACTGAGTACTATATCAGATTCTATTTTGTTGATAAGTTCAATATTACAATCATCAAGTACTGTTTTTACAATGTTTACTGCTTGATCGATCTCTTCTATTACATTTATTTGTTTATAAACTTTTTCATTTTTTACAAAATCCCTAAAAGTGTTAATTGTATTTGAAAGGTAAGTAGATTTGTTGACAATCAAATCCATTTTATCCAAGATTTTGTCAGGTTGTAAGATCCCTAGCTCTTGCTCTAATCTTATAGAGCTTGCTACTAGAGAGATTGCACTGAGTGGTTATCTCCAATGGTGAGCGATATTACCTATCATATCCCCTAATGCTGCAATTTTTGCTTGTTCATAGAGTAATTCATCTTTTTGTTTATTTTTTCTTATCTCATCTTGTACTTGTAGTTCTAGATTTTTATAAAGAATTGTACTTTCAAAAACTTCACTCATATAGAGGGTTACAAGGTCGAGCAGTTTGATATCATCTTCATGAAATTATTTGTAATTTCCTAGTTTGTTTAATGCTTGAAATACACCTAAAATCTCACCTTTTGAATTTATAATGGGAATAGAAATAATATTTTTTGTGTGATATCCTGTAAGTATATCAATATGATTATCAAAAAGTGGATTTGATTTTGTATCATTGATGATGATAGTTTCTTTTGTATTAAAACAATGTCCCACTACACCTGAACCAATAGGCTCTTTGAGTACACAATCAACTCCATGAGCAAATTTGGCAATAAGCTCTTGAGTTTCTTGATTGTATCTCCAAATTGTACATCTATCAACATCTATTAACTCTTTTGCCATATCCATTAAAATATAAAATTTTTCTTCTAATGAGATACTTTGCTTGAGCTGTGTTAAATACTTAAAGATGACAGTAATTTTTCTATCGTACATATTTGTTAAACCATCCTAAATTTTATGACAAAAAAGATACACCATTGTATCTAATTTTTCTGTAACAAAGGAATAATTCTAAAGTTCTCATCAAAAAACGTAAAAAAGGTTGCAAAATGGAGACAAATGATATAGTCCAATATTTAGTCAAATTGCGCTAAAATACACAACTTTAATCATAAATTAGGAATCAAACATGGATAAAAAAGGTATATTAATCATCGGTGCTGGTGGTGTTAGTACAGTTGCTACAGTAAAGTGTGCTATGAATATAGACACATTTGAGCATATAACTCTAGCAAGTAGAACACTGAGCAAATGTGAACATATCAAAGATATAGTAAAAGAAAAAACTGGTGTCGCTATCGATGTAAGACAACTTGATGCAGATAACACTGATGAAATTATCAAACTTATTAAAGAGTTAAACCCAAAAGTAGTACTCAATGTTGCACTTCCATACCAAGATTTAACTATAATGGATGCATGTAGTACAACTGATACTCACTATATAGATACAGCAAACTATGAACATCCAGATGAAGCAAAATTTGAATATAAACTTCAATGGGAAAGAAATGATAACTTTGAAAGTAAAGGTTTAACTGCACTTCTTGGAAGTGGGTTTGACCCAGGAGTTACTGGTGTATTTGTAAAATATATCGAAGAAAATTATCTTGATACTATTGAATATATCGATATCATGGACTGTAATGCTGGAGATCACGGATATAAATTTGCTACAAACTTCAACCCAGAGATAAATCTTAGAGAAGTAAGTGCGAATGGTAGATATTGGGAAAATGGGGCATGGATTGAAACAAAACCACTTGAAATCAGAGTTGATTGGGATTATCCAGAAGTTGGTATAAAACCATCTTATTTACTTTATCATGAAGAGTTAGAATCTTTAGCAAAAAATGTAAAAGGGCTAAAAAGAATTCGATTTTTTATGACATTTGGAGATAGCTATATTCAACATATGAATTGCTTACAAAATGTAGGTATGCTTGGGATTGAACCAGTGATGCATAAAGGTGTGGAAATAATTCCTATTGAGTTTCTGAAAACTCTCCTACCAGATCCAGCAACTTTAGGACCAAGAACAAAAGGACTTACAAATATCGGATGTATTTGTGAAGGTTTAAAAGATGGTGTACGAAAAAAATACTACATCTACAATGTTTGTGACCACGAAGCTTGCTATAGAGAAACAGCTTCTCAAGCAGTAAGTTATACAACGGGAGTTCCAGCTATGATTGGAAGTAAACTCGTTTACAATGGTAAATGGAGCTTAAGAGGTGCTAGAAATGTTGAAGAGTTTGCATCGCAAAGCTATATGGATGAGTTAATGACGCAAGGACTTCCTTGGAAAGTTATCGAGATGGGGATTTAATCCTTCTCTCATTTTGTAAAAAGGCTTTAAAAATAGCTACTTCAAATTGAAGTAGCTATTTTTTTACATATCAGTTCGTAAAACTGCCCCACTACTTGCATTTGTTACAAGTGCTCTATACTGCTTTAACCAGCTTGATTTTAGCTCTTTTTTGATTGGTGTAAATGCAGCTTTTCTTGCAGCTATCTCTTCATCGCTAAGATTTACCGATAAAATATATTGATCAACATCAATATGAATCTCATCACCATCTTCTAAAAGTCCTATCATTCCACCCTCAGCAGCTTCTGGACTAACATGCCCGATACTAGCTCCTCTTGTAGCTCCACTAAATCTTCCATCAGTGATAAGTGCAACTTTATCTCCAAGTCCCATACCCATAATAAGTGAAGTTGGTGCTAACATCTCTTGCATCCCAGGACCACCTTTTGGACCTTCATATCTAATAACAACAACATCACCAGCTTTTACTTTATGATTGATAATCCCAGCAATAGCTTCATCTTGAGAGTTAAAACAAACAGCTTTTCCTGTAAATACACGACTACCTGTGATACCAGCCGTTTTGATAACTGCACCTTGCTCAGCTAGGTTTCCATAAAGGATAGCTAATCCACCAACAGCACTATATGGATTTTCCAATGTATGGATAACATTTGTGTCAACTATCGTAGCTGTAGCAATTCTCTCTTTAATACTCTCACCTGTAATTGTAAGATTATCAATTAAGATATCTCCTCTTCTATCCATCTCATGCATTACAGCACTTACACCACCTGCTTTATCAATATCTTGCATATGTACTGTTGAAAGTGAAGGTGAAATTTTTGCAATATGTGAAACTTTTTTACTAATTGTATTGATATCTTCAAGATTAAAATTTGCATCTGCCTCTTTCGCAATAGCAAGCATATGTAGTACCGTATTTGAGCTTCCACCCATAGCCATATCAACAGCAAAAGCATTTCTAACTGCATTTTCATTTAAGATATTTCTGATGTTAAATTTTTCTTTCTCTTTCATATCCATTTTAGCAAGTTCACAAACTCTTCTTGCAGCTTTTCTATAAAGTTCTTCTCTCTCTTT
>CALMBI010000207.1 GCA_937860115.1 uncultured Arcobacter sp.
CACGTCAAAGATTAGATACAAAATTATGTCTCTTATGGTTGTCTTAATGACCATGAATACATTGATTGGAATGTATCTTATCTATAAAAATGTTTCTTCAAGTAGCTACGAAACAACACAACACAATCTCAATATGCTCAATGATGCAATTTTCCAAAGTCTTAGAAATGCAATGAATACAGGTGATCCAGAAGCGATCGCTAAAGCAGAACACGATGCAAGAAATATCAAAGGTATTGATAGATTAGTGGTTGAAAAAGGTCAACCACTTATTGAATTATTTGGTGCTAAAGACCCATATACAACTGATAAAGATGTTTTAAAAGCGATGGAAACAAAAGAGTCTTCTATTATTGAAAATACACAAGATGGTCATAAACTAAGAATGATAAAACCTATGGTTGCTACTAATGAGTGCTTGGCATGCCATTCTAATCAAAAAGAGGGTGATGTTATTGGTGTACTAGACCTTACATTCTCTATGGATGCTTCTGATGAAAATTTGGAAGGGTTAATTGTAAGTAATATGCTTGTTAATATCACATTAAGTACTTTAACTATTGCTATTATTTTCTTCCTTGTACGATATATTAGTAAACCAATCGAAACATTACAAAATTCTATCCATGCATTAATGAAGTTTTCAAGTGCTGAACAACATTTGGAAGTTGATTCAAATGATGAGATTGGCGATGTAGCTAAATCGTTTAACGTCTATCTTGCTCATGTAAGGGAAACCATGAAGCAAGATCAAATGGTTGTTGAAGAAGCAGAAGAGGTGATTCAAATGGCAAAAACTGGTTTCTTTACCTATCAAATAGAAGCACAAAGTTCAAATAGAATCACTAATGATCTTCGAAATACAATCAATAAAATGATTGATGAACTGAATGAAAAATTAAATAGAATTAATCAAACACTGAGTGAATTTGGTACAGGGAATTTTGATCATAGATTATCAAGTGAAGATTCATCAGGTACTATAGCTTCTATTATGAAAGCAACTGATGCACTTGGAAATAACTCTTCTGAATTACTTTCGATTATTTTTATTGCTGGTGAAAAACTTGATAGCACAATCAATGTATTATCAGAAGCATCTTCACTTCTCTCAAGAAATGCAAATCAGCAGGCTGCATCTTTGGAAGAAACAGCAGCTGCAATTGAAGTGATCTCTCAAAATATCAATTCAAGTGTTTCAAATGTAAATAAAATGTCTAAACTTGCAGATGACGTAAATAGAGCAGCTATTGAAGGAAAAGATCTTGCAAGTCAAACTGCTAAATCAATGGATGATATCAATAGAGAAGTTGCTGCTATCAATGAAGCGATCACTGTGATTGATCAAATTGCATTTCAAACAAATATCCTTTCACTTAATGCTGCTGTTGAAGCTGCTACAGCTGGTGAAGCTGGAAAAGGGTTTGCTGTTGTTGCTCAAGAAGTGCGAAACCTTGCTACAAGAAGTGCAGATGCAGCAAATGAAATAAAAAAACTTGTTCAAAATGCAACTACTAAAGCAAATAATGGTAAAAAAATAGCTG
>CALMBI010000208.1 GCA_937860115.1 uncultured Arcobacter sp.
TATAATTTACAGATTTTTCTAAGGCTAAAGCCCCATCAAACACAGTTTGTTCATCAAATGCTTTCCCAATAAGTTGTAGTCCTATTGGCATCCCTTCACTATCTTTTGCAACAGGTAATGAAATAGCAGGAAGCCCAGCAAGATTTACTGAAATAGTATAAATATCACTTAGATACATCTCTAGTGAACTTGCAAATGCTCCAAAAAGTGGTGCCGTTGTAGGAGCAACAGGTGCTAAAATAAGGTCACACTCTTTAAAAATTGTATCAAATTCATCTTTGATAAGATGTCTTACTTTTTGTGCTTTGATATAGTAAGCGTCATAGTATCCACTAGAAAGAACAAAGCTTCCAAGCATAATTCTTTTTTGTACTTCATATCCAAAACCTTGCGATTTTGTGTGAAGATAGGTTTCTTTTAAGTTTTTTCCTTCAACTCTATTTCCATATCTGATACCATCATATCTACTTAAGTTCGCACTCGCTTCAGCAGTTGCGATGATATAGTATGAAGAGATATGTTTTTTTGTATCCATCATATTTTTGTGAATAATTGTGTGACCAGCATCTTTTAATTTCATGATTGTTTCTTCGAATGCTTTTTTGATATCTTCACTTGCTTCACTTATATAGTTATCGATTACCGCAATAGTAAGTTTTCTATCACTATTTAGATTTGGAGTAATTGGAGTGTAGTCGATATTTGCACTCGTAGAATCCATAGTATCATGTCCACTTATGATGTCGTATAAAATAGCAGCATCTTCTACATTTTGTGTGATTGGTCCACATTGATCTAAAGATGAACTATAAGCAGTGATTCCAAATCGACTTACTCGTCCATATGTTGGTTTCATCCCTACACATCCACAATAAGCGGCTGGTTGTCTAATAGATCCACCTGTATCAGTTCCAAGTGCAGCAATAGCAAGTCCAGCAGCAACAGCAGCAGCACTTCCTCCACTGCTTCCTCCAGGAACTTTACTTGTATCTACTGGATTTAACGTTTTTCCATAACATGAACTTTCAGTTGAACTTCCCATTGCGAACTCATCCATATTTGTTCTACCAAATCCACTAAGACCTGCTGCATGTAGTTTATTGATAACTGTAGCATTGTAAGGAGAAATATAATTTTTTAAGATATTGCTACAGCTTGTAATCTCCCAATCTTTTACATTGATATTTGCTTTGATTGCGATTGGTATACCACCATCAAGTGACATTGTAAGATCTTCATTTGTAAATTGCTCTACATATGCTCCAATATTTGATTGGTCTTTTATTTTTTGTTGTAACTCTTCGCAAACTTTTGATAAGTCATCTTTGCCGAGAGTTAGTGCTTCTTTTAGTGTAATCACTCCTCGCTCCCTTTTTAAAATAGATGTCGATTGTAGCCAAAAAAGACTTAAAAAAAAGGATTGTTTTTTGGTTTGTTTGCTATAATGAGATATGATAAAATTTATTACATTCTTTCTTTTTACATTATCTAGTTATGCTTCTGAGATCAGTAAAGCTATTGTTGAAACACAAGTAAATGAGTCATTCATTACAAAATTTGAATATGGAAAAATGCTTTACAACAATCCAAGAGGTATAAGTTGCGCTAAATGTCACGGTGCTGATGCAAAAGGGATGGTGTTGTCTAAATTTAAACACTACGAGAAAAAAAATACCTATTATTGTGAGATTAAAACAGATGATATTACAAGAGTTTCACTTGATGTTTTTAAAGCAAAACTAGATCCTGAAATTAAAGAAAAACGACCAAAATTTGGTGAAGGTGAAGTATGTGCTAAGATGATCTATGGAAATACAATGCCTAAATATTTTTTGACACAAAATGAGTTAGAATCAATTTATTACTATATCACTCAATTAAATAAAAAATAGGGAAGTTGTATGAAAAATCTAAGATCCTATTTGATGGTAGCTGGAGACAAAGAGAAACATCTTGATAAAATTGATGAACTTAATTGTGATGTTGCAATGATCAATCTTGAAGATGGTGTGGGAAATAAAAAAGAGGCTTTACAACTTTTAGAGAATAAATACACTAATATTGGCTTTCGAGCATTAAATAAATATATTGTAGTTCGGATAAATCCACTAGAAGAAACAGGATACGATGAGGTGCAAGTTTTAAATAAACTAAAACCTCATGCGATTAGAGTTCCAAAAATTAAAAATGTTGAAGATGTTCAAAAAGTTTTAGATTGTATCGATGAAGAGATAGAGATACACCTTTCGATTGAGACAAAAGAAGCACTATACCATTTGACAAAATTAAGATTGGATAAAAGAGTGACAACTGTTTATCTTGGTATTTTAGATCTTTTAGAGTCTTTGGAATTAGCACAAAACTTAGTTACGCTTGATAATCCAATGATTGAGTATGTTTTGAGTAGATTTTTAGTTGAGAGTAAAATGGTTGGATTGAAACCTATTTTTTTTACTTATCAAGAGTATAAGAATACAGATGAATTTACCAAATGGCTTCAAAAAGCTAAACAAATGGGTTATAGTGCAACCTCTTGTATAAGTCCTACTCAAGTTGATATTGCAAATGAGATATTTAAAGTTGATGATAAAGAGATAGAAAAGGCGAAATATATCGTAAAAATATTTGAAGAAAATAGGTTCCAAGGAATTACAGGTTTTGTAGATCAATTGTATGGTTTTATTGATGAACCTATTTATAAAAATGCTAAGCTAATATTAAAATAATTTTAGCTAAAATCCACACCCAAAACTAAATCGGTAATCGATTAGTTATATTAAAACAAGGACAAGAAATGTTAGAAGGAATACTTAGAGATAGTATCGCAAAGCAAACTGTAAAACAATTAAGACGAGATGGTTATCTAATTGCTAACATTTACGGAAAAGGTGTTGAAAATATCAATGCAGCTTTCAAAGTAAATGATTTCGTTAGATATATGAAAAACAAATCTACTGTTGCATTTGATGTGAAAGTTGGAGATAACACTTATAAAGTTGTTGTAAAAGAATACCAAAAAGATCCAGTAACTTCTGATCTATTACATGTAGATTTACAAGTTGCAGTACCAGGTGTAATTGCTAACTACTTAGTACCTGTAACTGTTGAAGGTACTCCAAAAGGTCTTAAAAATAAAGGTCTTTTTGCATACCACAGAAGAAGAGTTCAAGTTGCATGTGCAATTGAAAACTTACCTGAGAGCTTCCACTTTGTAATTGATGATCTTGATACTGGAGATAACTTCTTAGTAAGAGATATCAAATTACCAGAGGGTGTAAAATGTCACCTTGACCCAAGAGTTCCAATTATCGGTGTAATTAAAGCTAAGTAATCTTATGTTTTTAATCGCTGGGCTCGGTAATCCTGGAGAAAAATACAAAAACACTCGACATAATGTTGGATTTTTAGTTATCGATGAGATAGCTAAAAATGCTAACACTACTACAATAAACAATTCAAACTTCAAAGCAATCACACAAAAAACAAACAATACAATCCTTGCAAAACCACAAACTTATATGAATCTATCGGGAGAATCAATACTTCCTATCGCTGATTATTATGGGATAGATAACAATGAGATCATTGTTGTTCATGATGATTTAGATCTTCCATTTGGTGCACTTAAATTTAAAATAGGCGGCGGTCATGGCGGACATAATGGATTACGATCAATCGATGCACACCTTGGAGCAGATTATATCAGAGTTCGTGTTGGAATTGGAAAACCAACAAATAAAGAGGTTGCGGATTATGTATTAAGTGATTTTAGTAAAGAAGAATCAAACAAATTACAAGATATCATACCTCATATAGTAAAAGCAATTGAAGCGTTGCAAAAAGAGCCACTCTCTAAAGTACAATCAACTTTTACTCTAAAATAGATTTATAGGGATCAAAGTGAAGCTAATAACAAAGTATCTTTTAGCGAAGTATTTAAAATATTTTTTTATTATCTTATTCTCTTTAGAGATATTTTTCATAGGATTTGATTTTATTAATACTGCTGATAAATTACCAAAATCAGCCAACTTACAATTACTCTATCTAGCATATAATAGCTTTTTTATTTTGACTATTACTCTACCATTATCAATTATATTTGCATGGATTGTAACTCTTACACATTTGATCAAAGAGAACACATTGATCAGTTTTTATGCACTTGGTGTATCAAAGAAAAAAGTGATACTACCGATTGTTTCACTTGGGATAATTTTAACTCTTTTGCTCATAGGACTTCAATCAACTGAACTAGCTTATGCTAAAGAGGAACAAACAAAAATCTTAAATAACAAATATTTTTCAAATGAAAAATCAAATATTTTACTCAAATACAATAATAACTTTGTTTATTTTCAAAAGCTCTATCCATTAGAGAAAAAAGCTGAAAATATTAAGATTTTCAAGTTAGAAGATAATCAGCTTGTGGAAACTATCTTAGCTAAATCAGCATATTATGAAAATAATAAATGGTATGTATCAGACGCAAAAGTGATCACAAAACCAAAAAAGCTAGATTGGGATACCTCAAAACTTGATATAAGATACGAAAAATCGCTCTCAACTCTTGAAGGATTTAGACCACAAATTATTAATAATGTATATAAAGCAAACATAGAATATTCAGTAACTGATGCGCTTTATACTATTATATTGTTTGATAAACAAGGGCTTAATACTGATAAAATTAGAGCTATTTTATATAGCAAAATTTTTGTTCCTTTTATGGTAATACCTTTGCTTGTTTTATTTTTTGCGTATAGTTCAGTGAGTGGAAGATTTTTTAAAATGGGGCAATTTGTATCGATCACAATTCTTCTAGCACTTGGTATGTGGGGAGTTTTCTTCTTACTCCAAAAGATAGCAACAGCAAGTTTAGTAGTTCCAGAGATCGCTTTGCTTGCACCACTTTTGCTTTTGATTTTATTTAGCATGTTTGTATATGGAAGAAGGATCTGATTGTGTTTTTTAAAATAGGTGCTTTTTTTCTCTCTTTAGTGAATCTTATGAATGAGTTTGGAAAATTTGTGATATTTCAAATCGAGCTTATCCCATTGTTTTTTAGACGAGTGAGATGGAAAATAGTTTTTCGTGAGATCTATATAATTGGTGTTGGGACAACTGGAGTTATTTTACTTACTTCGTTTTTTACAGGGATGGTTTCTGCTATCCAGCTTTATTCTGGATTTCATCAGTTTGGGATCGAAGCGTTTATGGGATATACGATCTTTTTATCTATTGCTAAAGAACTTGGACCAGTATTTGGTAGCTTAATGGTGATTAGCCGTGCAGTATCATCAATGGCTGCTGAGATTGGAACTATGAGAGTAACTGAACAAATAGATGCTATTGAAACACTTGCAGTTGATTCAAAAGAGCTTTTGATTGTACCAAAAATTATAGCTAGTATCATCTCTATGCCAATTCTTGTAGTAATTTTTGATTTTGTTGGAAATTTAAGCGCATTTTCTATCTCAAATTATGTACTTGGTATCAATCCGATTACATACCAAAATGTGATTATGCAACATTTAATCTTAACTGATATCTATAGTGGTATAATTAAGGCATTTGTATTTGGTTATCTTATAAGTGCTATTGGAACATATGTTGGATATGTGACAACTGGTGGAGCAAAAGGTGTTGGAATGGCTACAACTAAAGCTGTTGTATATGCTGCTGTTTGTGTGTTTATGTTTAATTATTTGATATCTTCTTTATTTTTAATGCTTGGGTGGTAAATTATGTCTAAAACAAAAGCTTATGGTGTGTGTATGTATGTTAAACATAATGATAGTTTTAAAATATTACTTTGCCAGTCAGTTGATAATCTCAATAAATGGGGTTTTCTCAAAGGGACAAAACGGGGCAATGAAACTCCAAGAAAAGCTGCAGTTAGAGAGTTTTATGAAGAATCAAGTATAAAGATAGAACGAAAAAATTTAGAGTATTTTTTTTATCAAAAAAACAAAAAGAAAGATGTGGGGATCTTTATGCTTGATGGATCAACTATAAAAAATCTCCATAGCTTTTTTGATGCTGATGTTTTGAAGAAAAAATATATCTGCGCAGAAAATGAAAATGTTCAGTTTTTTGATATAAAAGAACTTCCAAAAATAAAGAAAAAACAACTTTCACTTATTGCAAAAGTTATAGATGTTTTAGACGATAAACTTCCTTCAAAACCAAATATCACACTTGATTATTTAGGCCCTAATCTCAATAGTTTTTAAAAGTTTAAAATAATATTTCATATTGTATTAAAATCTTTTGGATATAATCCACCCCATTTACGGAGGCTATATATGAACGACCAAACAAATGCAATTCACTTTGGATATACTAAAGACACACAAGCAACGATGGCTGTACCTATTTATATGAGTACAGCATATGAGTTTAGAGACTCTTTACATGCGTCAAATCTTTTTAGTTTACAAGAGCTTGGAAATATCTATACAAGACTTATGAACCCTACAACTTCTATCTTTGAAACAAGATTTGCTAAGATCGAAGGTGGAATAAGTGCTATTGCTACTGCAAGTGGTATGAGTGCTATTTTTTCAGCTATTGTTAACTTGTGCGAAAGTGGAGATAATATCGTTGTAGCTGGTGCAGTATATGGTGGAACTTCAACACTTACATCACATACTATCAAACGATTTGGAATAGAAACTAGAAATTTTGATGTGACAGATGCCTCAACTTTAGAGCCACTTATTGATAGTAAAACAAAAGCGATTATCTTTGAATCACTTTCAAATCCATCACTAGCAGTTGCTGATTTTGAAGGGATTGTAGCTATTGCTAATAAGCATAATATCATCACAATAGTTGATAATACAGTAGCAACTCCTTACCTATGTAAACCTATCAATTTAGGGTGTGACGTTGTTGTTCATAGCACTTCAAAATATACTGGTGGACAAGGACTTGCTCTTGGTGGAATAATCGTAGAGGGTGCTACTTGTAATGAAAAAATTAAAGGAAATAGTAGATACAACCATTTTAATGAGCCAGATCATAGTTATCACGGGCTTGTGTATGCAGATCTTCCTTTTCCAGCATTTACTATGAGATTATTGTTATGTGTATTAAGAGATCTTGGAGCTGCTCCTAGTCCATTTAATAGTTGGTTGATGATCCAAGGGCTTGAAACTTTAGCTCTAAGAATCAAAGAACACTCTAAAAATGCACTAAAAATCGCACAATTTTTAGAATCTCATCCAAAGATTAAAAAAGTAAATTATCCGCTACTTTCAAGCGATAAAAACTATCAAAGAGCTACAAAATACTTAAATAATGGTGCAAGTGGATTACTTAGCTTTGAAGTAGAAAGTTATGAAACGGCAGTAAAAATAGCAGATGGTACGGATATCTTTAGTGTTGTTGTCAATATTGGTGATAGTAAATCACTTATCGTTCATCCAGCTTCAACAACTCACTCTCAAATGAATAAAGAAGAGTTATTAAAAGCTGGGATTAGTGATAGTTTAGTGAGACTTAGTGTTGGAATTGAAGATGCTGATGATCTTATTGCTGATCTTGTAAAAGCTATAGGATAATTTTTAGATATATGATTATTGAAACAAAAAAAGTATTTTTTGATGAGCCCTTATACTTAGAGAGTGGAAGGGTTCTTAAACCATATGAAGTGATCTATGAAACATATGGAACATTAAATGCTGATAAGTCAAATGTGATTTTAATCACCCATGCCCTAAGTGGAAGCCACCATGTAGCAGGAACCTATGAAGGTGATAGAAAAGCTGGATGGTGGGATGGATTTATAGGGGATGGTAAGGCTGTTGATACGACAAAGTTTTTTGTAATCTGTATGAATAATATTGGTTCGTGCTTTGGTTCAACGAGTCCTATGAGTATCAATCCAGCTACAAAAGAGAGATACAGGCTTAAATTTCCAGTTTTGACTATTAGTGATATCGTAAAAGCACAAGTGAGAGTTTTAAAATCTTTAGGAATAGAGAATCTTCATGCGGTGATCGGTGGAAGTATGGGTGGAATGCAAGCATTATGTTATGCAGTAGAATATCCTTTGATGGCTAAACATATTTTTATGCTAGCTGCAACTGCACATACAAGACCTTGGGCAATAGCTTATAATAAGATCACGATTGAAGCAATTAGAAATGATCCTGATTTTAAAGATGGAAATTATGATCCAGAAGATATCAAATGCAATGGACTTAAAGGACTTGCAATAGGGAGAATGGCTGGACACATCTCTTATCTTTCAAATGATAGTATGGATATTAAATTTGGCCGAAGATATGTAGATCAAGATGGATTGTATGAATTATTTGGAAGATTTGAAGTTGAGAGATACTTAGAATACAATGGATATAGTTTCCCAAAATATTTTGATCCGCTTAGTTATCTTTATATCATCAAAACACTCAATATTTTTAATGCAGCAAGGGGAAGTGATACTTTAGCTCAGAGCCTTTCTAAAATAAAAACAAAACTACACCTTTACTCTTTTAGTGGGGACTTACTTTTCAAACCAGAAGAGATGGAAGAGATCTATCAAATAATGCTCCAAAATGGACAAGGTGATATTGTGACATATGATGAGATAGAGAGTAACTATGGACATGACGCATTTTTGGTGGAACTTGATAAGTTTGATTATAAAATAAAAGAGATATTAGAAGGGGAAATCTAATGGCTAAAAAAGTAGCTGAAATTGTTCAAGAGGAAAATATCAGTTTTGAAACAAAAATAGAAGAGGCAAAAAAGTATCTTGATAAGCTAATTGA
>CALMBI010000209.1 GCA_937860115.1 uncultured Arcobacter sp.
AAGTATATTAAACATTATACAAACTAAATTGCTATTTATTTTATAGATTCTATACTATTATTTTTATACAATGGGTAATAAATAATTTACGAAAGAAGAAAGCTTGAAAAAAACAAAAATAGTGGTCACAATTGGCCCATCGAGTGATACAAAAGAAAAAATAAAAGATTTGATTGTCGCTGGTGCAAATCTCTTTAGACTAAACTTTAGCCATGGAAGTTATCAATATCATAAAAATGTATTAGAAAATATTCAGCAAGTATCAAAAGAATTAGGGATTGTAGTAGGGATAATCCAGGATATCTCTGGTCCAAAAGTAAGAATAGGAGAAATAAAAGAGACTTTTGAACTTTTTAGCGGTGATTATATCACATTTGTAAACGATCAGATTATTGGCTATCAAGAGTCAAAAAATAGTTATTGTGTAAGTATTAATTATCCTAATATATTATCCAAAGTAAAAAAAGATGAGTTTATCTATTTGTACGATGGAGCGATTCGAGCAAAAGTAGTTGAAACAACTCCAAATATCAAAGCGATTGTGGAAAATCATGGTATATTGACCTCAAAAAAAGGGATCAATTTCCCTAATACTGCTATCAACATAGATGTAATAACAAAAAAAGATAGAGAAGATATCTTATGGGGAATAGAAAATGGGGTTGATTATTTTGCTATATCGTTTGTGCAAAATAAATTTGATATGTTGCATGCAAAAGAATTATTAGGATCATATGATGGAAAATTGATCGCCAAAATAGAAAAATTTGATGCAGTTGAAAATATCGATGAGATATTAGAAGTTTCTGATGGAATTATGGTTGCAAGGGGTGATCTTGGAATAGAGGTTCCATATTATGAGGTGCCTATTATTCAAAAAATGCTTATAAAAAAAGCAAATGAGAAAGGATTGCCTGTTATCACAGCAACGCAAATGCTTTTAAGTATGACACAAAATGAACGCCCAACAAGAGCTGAAATTAGTGATGTAGCAAACGCTGTGCTTGATGGAACTGATGCTGTTATGCTAAGTGAAGAGAGTGCAGTTGGTATAAATCCAATCAATGCAGTTTCTACAATGCAAAATATTATTATCCAAACAGAAGCTATTTATCCTTTTGGAAAACAAAATCAAATGAAGCAAAATGATAGATTTGATATCATTCAAGCAAGTGCAACTAAACTGGCTGATGATATAGATTCAAAAGGGATTTTATCACTCACCACAAGTGGGTCATCTGTAAGTAAAAGTTCAAGATATAGACCAAAAACGCCAATTTACACTTTTTCAAAAAATGAAAAAATTCTCAAAAAGCTTACTCTTTTTTGGGGTGTTTATCCTTTTTGTGCACTTTATAATGTTTCTGAAGATAATCTTTTTGGAGAAATTTTAAAGAGATTAGATAGTGCAAAGCTTCTAAGATTTGACGGTGAATATGTGACAACTATTGGATATCCAACAACTATAACTCGTGCAACAAATACTATTCATATTTTTTCAAAAGAGGAAATTGAATACTATTATAAGAGAGATAAGAGTTATACATAATAATAAATTACTATTTGATAAATAGTGAAAAATTGATAAGAAGAGGACTTTATGAAATTAAAAAGTATTTATATCTCATCACATGAAAAAAGTGCAGGAAACCTTATAATATCGATGGGTTTAATGGAATATTTTAAAGCTACTTTTCTTCGTGTTGCTTTTTTTAGACCTTTTATAGTGAACAATTCTTGTGATTGGGATATCGATTTTTTTATATCTAAGTATAAATTAGATACCACAACTCAAAATAGCTTTGGTTTTAGTGTTGAAGAGGTCCAAAGATTGATCGCATCAAATCAAATATCATATCTCATTAGTTCACTTTTAGACAAATACAAAAAACTTGAAGAGGAGTATGATTTTGTTATTATTCAAGGATTAGATCAAGAGGCTTTTTCAAGTTCACTTGATATTGATATCAATCTAGAGATAGCAAAAAATTTTGGGAGTAGTTATTGTAATATCATAAAAGCTAAACACAAAGAGAATCATTTCATCATAGATCAGATAAAAATGGAATCAAAAAAGATCAATGAGAGTGGTGTACACCATTTAGCAACATTTATCAATCGAATAGAGCCTTTAATTCTATCAGATCTTCAAAAGGAAGTAGAAAAATTATCGCTTCAAATCCCTATTTATTTTTTAAAAGAGATTCCAGAACTCAATCTACCAACAATTTCAGATGTTAAATATCATCTTGGATCTGAAGTTGTGATGGGGTTAAAAAGCGATTTTAAGCGGGTGATTCAACAAACAAAAATTGCAGCGATGCAACTTGAGCATTTTTTAGATTTTATAGAAGATGGTGATCTTGTAATCGTACCTAGTGATAGGGTTGATATCATAGTTGGATCATTTGCATCTATTTTATCAAACAACTATCCAAATATTAGTGGAATGATCTTAACAGGTGGACTTGAACTTCCTCAAACTATTCAAAAATTACTCAAAGGTTTTGTAGATTTTCCATTTCCAATTATGAGTACACAGGATGATACATACAAAACAGCACTAAAAGTAAGTAACATAGAAGTGCAACTTACAACTGATAATGAGCGAAAAATAGCTCTTGCTATGGGTCTTTTTAATAGTTCAGTAAAATTGACAAGTTTACAACACCTTATAACATTAGGCTCAACTTCAGTTATCACTCCAATTATGTTTCAATATAGTCTTTTTCAAAAAGCACGTGAAAATAAAAAAACTATTCTCATCCCTGAGAGTTCTGATGAGAGGGTACTTAGGGCTTGTGAGATTATTTTAAGAAGAGATGTCGCAAATCTGATTTTGCTTGGCAATAAAGATCAAATCTTACAAAAAAGTGGGATACTTGGACTTGATATCACTCAAGCACAATTTTTAGATCCAAAAGAGTTCGAGAATAAAGAGTTGTTTGCTCAAACATTTTATGATCTTAGAAAACATAAGGGGCTTAGTTATGACAATGCTTATGAGACGATGAGTATTGATTCTTATTTTGCTACCATGATGGTCTATTTGGGGTATGCTGATGGGATGGTAAGTGGAGCTATCCATACTACACAAGAAACAATAAAACCATCACTTCAAATCATAAAAACAAAACCAAATAGCTCAATTGTTTCTAGTTTATTTTTTATGTGTTTGGAAACAAAAGTTTTGGTTTTCGCTGATTGTGCAGTAAATCTTGATCCTACTGCCAATGAGTTAGCTGATATTGCAATCGATTCTGCACAAACAGCAGCAGAGTTTGGAATCACTCCAAAAATTGCGATGCTTTCATATTCTACAGGGGAAAGTGGTCATGGAAAAGATGTGGAAAAAGTGATAGATGCTACAAATATAGTACGATCAAAACGCCCAGATCTGATCATCGATGG
>CALMBI010000210.1 GCA_937860115.1 uncultured Arcobacter sp.
AAAAAAATCGATGCAATCCATTATACTTCAAAAGATAAAAACCTTTTAGAACAACTCAAATCAAATCCACTACTTGCTGATCCAAACTTAGGTGTAGAAAACACTACATTTGATATCGAAAATGTTTCTGCTCAAATGAAATATATATTAACACAAACTACTCCAAATGCTTATTCTAGTATCTTTTTAGAAAATAAAACATATAACATGGTGTATGTATCAAAAAAAGAGGATGTTCAAAGTATACCACTTGAAAATGTAAAAGAGAATATATTTAATATTATCATGCAAGAAAGAGAAAATGATTATCTTAAAACATATTTTGAAAAAGTGAAAATAACTGCAGATATAAAATTTCTTAAATAGGAGTACTTATGTATTATTCAAAAAGTTCAAAAGATGAAGCAAAAGAACTTTTAAATAGAGATCTTCAAGAGTGTGGTATTACAGATTTTGAATCACTCACAAAAGAGAAGTTTGAAAGTTTTTTACATTTTATAGAAAATGGATACTATCATTTGGAAGAAAATTCTCATAAATTAGAACATTCATTGTCTCATTCAAGATATGAGGGGATGGCAGAGATGATTGGAAATATTGCTCATCAGTGGAGACAACCACTAAGCGCAATCACTTCGTTGGCAACTGCAATGAAAATCAAGATGGAGATCGGTATCAATTCACAAGAAGAATATACAGATACACTCAATCAAATTTTAGGACAAACACATTATTTAAATCAAACAATATATGATTTTAGCGGTTTTTTACGTAACAATGAAGTGACAAAAAAAGATTTTGATCTTTTAGAAATACTTCTTATCACTTTGGGTATAGTAGAAAAAACACTCTCAGATAGTAATATCAAGATACTCCTCAAAGATTTTGCTTTTAGTCAAAAATCATTTGGTTTATCAAATGAGGTTTCCCAAGTTTTATTAAATCTTTTGAGTAATGCTAAAGATGCTTTGGAGGAATCAAAAAATTCTCATAAAACAATCTACGTTGATTTAGATGAAGATGAAAACTTCAATATTATTAAAATTATTGATAATGGTGGTGGAATTCCTATTGAGATAATAGATAAAATTTTTGATCCTTATTTTACTACAAAGCACCAATATATTGGAACAGGTATAGGACTTTACGCAAGTAAAGATATCATTGAAAATAATTTAGATGGAAATTTATTAGCACATAATGTAGATACAACAATCAACGGAATCGATTTTAAAGGTGCTTGTTTTAGTGTTTTTATCCCAAAAGCTTCTCATAATTAAGATAAAAAGTTGTACCCACATCTTCTTTTGAATCTATTTTTATACTGATACTATTACTATCACAATACTCTTTTACGACACTAAGCCCCAAGCCAATCCCTTGCGTATCTATATCGACTTGAAAATATTTATCATAGATCTTGAAAATATTTTTTGTATCGATTCCTTTTCCAGTATCAACTATTTTTAATACATGATTTTCATTTGATACTATTATTGTTCCATTTGGAATATTATATTTAATAGCATTCGAGAGAAGATTATCTATCACAATCAAAAAACCATATTTATCACCTACAAGAAAATCACTTTTTGTTTCATTTACAATTGTAATATCTCTTTTGATATCTTCAATTTTATTAATAGATTTGTTGACAATCTCTAGAATATCAAATTTTTCTGTTTTTACACTATCTATTTTCGATGTTAACTCATATTCCATATGTTGATAAAGTTCAAGTAGATTATCACACGATTCATCTATTCTTTGAAGTCGTTTTTGATCTTTTTCACTTGTAAGATTTTTTTCTAACATTTTTTTATTCATTTTGATTGTTGCAACTGGTGTATTAAGTTCATGAAGAGTTTTTTTAATAAGATCATCGATTTGTACATCACTTTTATGAAACTCTTCAAATATCGATTGGCTAAGATATTTATAAAGTAACAATCCACCAAAAACCAAAGAGATTGTTATTGGAAAAAAAAGATTTTGAGAAAATCCAATATTGATAAGTAATAAATAATTGATAGCTAAAGTGATTAAAATGATAAATCCAACAATAATATAATTTGAAATAAGAAAATTTTTGTATTTAGAATTCAACTTTGTATCCAACATTTTTTACATTATGGATCTTTTTTTCATCAAAAAGTTTTTGAAATTTTGTTATGTAAACCCTAATTGATCCATCACTATATTCCTCATCATAATTCCAAAGACGAGAGATGATCATATCTTTTGTGACTATTTTTCCTCTATTTTCATAAAATAATTTAAATAATTCTATTACCTTTTGTCCACATTGCAGATCTTCACCATTTTTAGTAATAGTTTGCATAGATGGATTATATATTACATTATCAAACTGTATAAGATCTACTACTTTTCCACTCCGTTTTAATAAGGAGAGTATCCTTAGTTCAAGTTCATCTATATCAAAAGGTTTTGTAAGATAATCATCACATCCACTTAAAAACCCATTTTTTAGGGTTTCTTTATCTTTATATGAAGTAAGAATGATTGCTGGTGTAGTATTGTTTTGTTCTCTTATTAGTTTGAGTGTTTCTATTCCGTTAAGAAGTGGGACATTAATATCCAAAAGATAAATATCAAAATGTGATTCGTATGCTCTATCTAAAAAAACTTCACCATTTTTTACATGAGTAATCTCATACCCTGACTCTTCAAGTGTATCAATCAGCGTTTCAGCAAAAAGCAGATCATCTTCCAACAACAAAATTTTGTTCATTATTGTTTAGATCTCTTTAGCTAAAGTTAATTCACCAAGATAACTCTTGATCGTATTTCCCTGCTCTAGCCAATTTAATATCCCACCTTTGAGGTTTCGTACATTCGAAAATCCCATTTTTTTGAGCTGGTATGCAGCTAAACTTCCTCTTGGACCTTTAAGGCAATAGGTCACAATATTTGCATCTTGCCCATACACTTCAGCGATCTTTTTGATCGCCATAAACTCCAACTTCCCTCTTGGGATCGTAAGATTGTTATGAGCATTGATATATCCACTTCCAAACTCTTCAGGTTCTCTTACATCTACCAATAACATTTTGTCATCTAGTACATAGAGATCTTTTGGCTCTATCTGCTCCACTTGAGCTTCTGCTTCATCAATTAGTGCCTTAAAAAGTTCACTAATATAGACCTCTGCTCTTTCATCTGCTAGTTTTTGTAAGTGTTTATACTCATTGTGTGCCATAATTTTTACCTTTTATAAAAATCTTTTAAAAAATTCAATAGTAAATCTTACTCCTGCTCCACTAGCTCCTTCAGGATTACATCCCCAAACTTCCTCTACAAATGCAGGTCCAGCAATATCACAATGAACCCATTTTTGTTTATTTTCCTCTTTGACAAACTCATCTAAAAACATACCAGCGGTGATCGCTCCACCATATCTTGTGTTTGAGATGTTACAAATATCTGCTATTTTGCTTTTAAGTGTTTTTTTAAGATATTTATTAAAATGAAGTACCGTCGCAAGCTCTCCACTTTGCATTGCACTTTGTTGCAGTTGATTATTTAATTCAAGATTATTTCCCATAATTCCTGTTGTATAGTGCCCTACTCCAACCACACAAGC
>CALMBI010000211.1 GCA_937860115.1 uncultured Arcobacter sp.
GCAAATGATGATTTTTGTAAAATAGCTGGTTATAGAATTGATGAACTTATTGGTCAACCACATAACATAGTAAGACACCCTGATATGCCAAAGGCTGCATTTAAATCTCTTTGGGATACGGTGCAAAAAGGGGAGATCTGGACAGGATATGTAAAAAATGCAGTGAGAGGTGGAGGATACTACTGGGTATATGCAACAGTCTATCCATTTGAGACTTGTAACGGTGGAAAAGGATACCTCTCTTGTAGACGAAAACCATCTAGAGAAGAGGTCGCTGAACATGAAGCACTCTATAAAGTGTGGAAGTCACAAGAATAAAGTCAACTTTTATAGATCACTCTTAAAAAAAAGCTTCAAGAAACATCTTGGGGCTTTTTTGTTTTATTCTTCTAGATCATTTTCATTATTATTGGGATTATTTTTTAGTTGATAGAAACTACATTCTATACCACTACTTTGTTTCACTACAATAGATGGAATCTGTTTTGATTTAAATCCATAAGCCTTACATCCATGAGGTTGATTTGGTTGCCATGTAACAAAATAAAATTTACATTTTTGACATATTATTCTTTCATTCATGGAGAAATTATATAAAAAAAAGATAAAAGCTGTATTGAATTTTTCCCTTAATAAGATTGATTATTTGGTTTTGGAACTAATTATGCATGGATCTAATAATTACTCAAAAGAATAAAATATTATTTAGTAAATTGAAATAAGACTAAATTTATCTTATTTGAGATACTATTCAAACAATAAAAAACAAAAGAAATGAGGAGATAAAATGGAAGTATATTTAGACAATAATTCAACAGCTCCAATTGATCCCAAAGTAAAAGAGATAGCTTGCAAAACTTCAGATATTTTTGGAAATGCAAATGTTATTTACAAACAAGGGATAGAAACAAGAGCAGAACTTAATAAAGCGTATGATGTAATTTATGATAGTTTAAATGCTAGTGATGATGATGATATCATTTTTACGTCATCTACAACTGAAGGAAATAATGCCGTTATAAAAACATTTTTAGATGGATTTTTAAAAGGAAGTGGTAAAAATCATTTTATATCTTGTATTGCAGAACATTCAAGTATCAAATCACCACTTGCTTATTGTAAATCATTTGGTATGGAAGTGACATATCTTGGTACTGATGAAAATGGACTTATAAGTTTAGATGAACTAAAAGCAGCAATCAAACCTACAACGGCGTTGATTACAATTTTAACTGCTTCAAATGAAACAGGTGCGATCCAACCAATCAAAGAGATCGTAAAAATTGCTCATGGTGCTGGAGTTCCTGTTCATACAGATGGTGCTCAAGCGATCGGTAAGATAAAAGTTGATCTTCAAGATCTTGGTGTTGATTATTTTACTTGGTCTGCTCATAAGTTTCATGGACCAAAAGGGATTGGTGGACTTTTTATAAAAGCAAAAGCGCCATTTGTTCCACTTATCCATGGAAGTAAAAATGTTATGGGTGGAAAAAGAGCGGGAAGTGTATATAATAATGGTATTTTTGCTATGGCTAAAGCTATTGAAATAGCGAATTCAGAGATGAATGTAGCTTATATGAAAAACCATATTGGACAACTCAGAGATAAGTTAGAAAAAGCTATTTTAGCGCTACCTGATACCAAATCATATGTTCCAAAAGAACATAGATTGAATAACCTAGTAGTTGCTTCTTTTAGAGGTATTGAAGGGGAAGCGATGCTTTGGGATATGAATAAAAATGGGATCTATATCTCAACAGGAAGTAGCTGTAGTAGTGAGTCACTTGAAGCAAGTGCAGTTGTAGAAGCGCTTGGTGAAAAAACTGAGATAGCAAATGCAACCGTAATGTTCGCACTTAGTAGATTTACAACTCATGAAGAGATCGATTATGTAATAGAAAAAATAGGATCAATCGTAGAAAGACTAAGAGCTATTTCGATGACGTATGCAAAACAACAAGCGTTTAGTGTACATGAACGAGAAGAATAAAAAAAGAAAATAAAAGGAGAAAAGTACAATGGCTAGAAGTGATTTAGTAAGTGGAAATGTTTGGGAACAATATAGTAAAAAAGTTCAAAGTAGAATGGATAATCCAAGAGCTATGGGTGAACTTACAGAAGAAGATGCTACACGACTTGGTGGAAAATTAATCGTTGCAGATTTTGGAGCTGAGAGTTGTGGAGATGCGGTAAGATTATATTGGGTAGTTGATACAGCAACAGATAAGATTATTGATAGTAAATTTAAATCTTTTGGTTGTGGAACAGCTATCGCTTCAAGTGATGCTATGGC
>CALMBI010000212.1 GCA_937860115.1 uncultured Arcobacter sp.
TTAGTCGTAATTTCAAGCCGTAATGATACGATTTTGTAATTAATTTTTTCATTAAATATGCCAAATATCCTTTGATTTTTATCTTATCAAACATTGTCCCAACAGCATATTCACCACCAAGTGCTACAAACATCCCATCCATCTTTCCATCATATTTTATAAGTGGTTGATTATCTAGTTTTTTAATAATATTTTTTGCAACAACACTTGCACATTGTTCTGCTATCTGAGAAGTTGGCGGTAAAAGTTCCCCTTTTAGATTTTGTATCTCTGCACAATCACCGAGTGCATAAATATCTTCATATCCATCAACTCTTAAATAACTATCAACGATAAATTGATTTAATCTATTTTTTTTCACATCCAATATATCATTGACACCAATAGCTCTAATCCCACCTGTAAAAATCATAAAATCAAACTCTAAATTTTCCCCAGTTTTCAAATGAACCGTATTTTGTGAAACACTATCTATAAAAGAATTTGTCATCACTTTCACACCCAAATCTTCAAGCCTTGTCATTGTATGGTTGATAATATACTCATCCATTCCATTTAAAATTGAGTTGTATGCCTCAATAAGATAGATATGGATATTTCCTTTTTTTATCCCTATGCTTGTGATGAACTTTTGTGAAATATATGCCATCTCAGCTGCGATCTCAACTCCACTAAGTCCTGCTCCACCAATAATAATATTAAACTCTTTATGGTCGCTATTTTTTACCTTTTGGTAAATAATCTCTTCAAATTGTGTTTTAAATTCATAAGCCCGACTTAAGACTTTTACCCCATGAGAATACTCTTCAAGTCCTTTTATAAAAGATGGAAAATTTGTTAAAGCTCCAGTTGCCAAAATAAGCTCATCATAACTTATCGTTTGTAAATTTGTTTGAATAGTTTTATTATTTGTATCAATTCCTACACATTCTTCTTGAAAAAACTCTATATCTTTAGAAAACCCCTCACACCAACTTTTGATATCAACTGTAATATCACAAATATCAAAATTACCAGCAATATATCCATAAGCTTCTGTTTGCAAATAATGGTAAGGATTTTTATCAATAAGGACTATACTTACATCTTTCCTTTTCACAAGCTTTTCAACAGCTCGCAAGCCACCATAACCAGCACCTACAATAACTACTTTCAATCAATTTCCTTTATTTTATTTAATACATCATTTGCATTTATGCTCTTCATACATTGGTGATACTCATCACCTTTTAAGTGACACTCTCTTTTCATACATGGCATACAAGAAAAATCTTTTTTAACGATGATACTTTTTTCATTTTTCCACTGAGAAGTTTCAGTAAATTTTGTTGGTCCAAAGATACAAATAGTTGGCACTCCAAAAGCAGCTGCTAAGTGCATAGGACCACTATCATTTGTGATAAACAAATCAAGATTTGCAATCTTTTCTATCAACTCTTCAACAGATGTTTTTCCAGCTAAATTTTGATAATTTGTGATATTACTTTCTAAAAGTTCATCTTCAATATCTTTTGCCATATCGACTTCACCATTACCCCCAAAAATAAGTGTGTCATACTCTTTTGAAAGCTCGATAATAACTTTTGCAAACTCTTTTGGATACCATCTTTTTGCACTTCCATAAGTTGCCCCAGGATTGATTCCAAGAAGTGGTTTACTATTTTCTTTTTTCTCATAGCCATAAATTTTTAGCTCTTTTGGTGTTGTTTCAAGCTTTAAACTTCTATTGATAAAATCGTTGTATCGTATCACAAGATGAATTTCATCTTGTGTGTATCTTCTATAACGATATTTCTCTTTTGCATCTACAAAAAAAAGTAAAAAATCTGATGTAAAGTTTCTTCTAAAACTATAAGCAATATCAACATTACCTACACTTTTAGCTATTTTATAAAGATTTTTATACCGAAATCCACCTTTTTTTGAATCATCAATAATCAATCTTTTTACATTTGGATGATGTGTGAAGATCTTTGTACTTACAAATGAACCTAAAATAATCAACTCACAATTTGGAATTGTTGCAACAATATTTTCAATCGCAGGTGTAGCCATAACAGCATCTCCAAGCCAAGTTGGAATCTCAATAAATATTTTTTTATTTTTCATTTTGACTTTCTTCTATCATCTTTTTAAATTCGTAAAATGCTTTTGTTTTTCGTATTTGTCCATCTCGATTATCAACAAGTCCATATCCAGGAGCAATCAATTGATGCCAAAACACTTTTTGTACTTTTTGTGAATGCCGAACAATATCGAAATACTCTAGCATATACGTAGCATATTCCTCTTCACTCACACACTCTAACTCAGAAGTAGGAGCATAAGGA
>CALMBI010000213.1 GCA_937860115.1 uncultured Arcobacter sp.
TAAATTCTTTTTTGTATTTGCTTCCCCTATCCCACCAACAACAACAATTAATTTTCATTACCATATATTTTTGGATTTGAAGATATCTTAGAAAGTTTGTATATTTCAATGATACTTTGCCCCTCCGCTAGTAACGCAACATATATTAAAGTCATACAACCTGCTTGATATGAATGTGATTCTCTTTTAGGTAAACAATATACCCAAGTGTCATTTGATTTGTAATGTTTTTAATATATTTCATGTAGTTTTTGACCTGATAAATATGAGTTTCTTCCTCATTATGTGTAGTTTTATAATCCACAACAACAAAATAATCTTCTTTTTGTATCAAGAGATCAATAATTTTTATCTCTTCATTAAACACTAAAGATTGTTCTTTTGTGTATGTTCCATCCTCTATTAATACTCTAAAATCATTGTTTTTTATAAGTAAATTAATCCGTTTTTCAATATCATTAAAATCCTCACTATTTAAAATATTTCCATATTTATTTTTAGCAAATTGCAGTGCATACTCTAAAGAGATCAGATCAAATCTTTTCATCATCTCCAAAACATAATGTGTAGCAAGTCCAAAATACCTAGCTTTGAGATCATCATTTTTTTCACACATTTTTACTTCATCAAGATCTTGATCACCTAAACTCAGTGGAATATAGTTCACAATTTGAGTATCACGGTTTTCCTCTTTTTGAGTATTAATGATCAGATTGCCAACTTTATACTGATCAATCTTCCTATCTAAAAGATCAAAAGCGGAATTCTTTTCATTTTTAAAAATGATCATATTATATTCAGCTCTTGTAAGTGCAACATAAAGAACATTAAGTTCATCATCTTTACTTAATTGCTTTTCTTTATCAATTGCATCAAAATAATCAATATCAAAAAATTCTCTCCCCTTTTCTTTGTAGAAAACTTTTCTTAGTTCAATATCTTCGTAAGAAAAAAGAAGTGTTGACTTGTCACTATTTTTATTTTTCATTCTATCTAAAAGCAATACTGTATCAAACTCCAAACCTTTTGATTTAAAAATAGTAAGTATTTGCAGTCCAATATTTTCACTATTTACCATAGGTGTATCATCTTTTTCAACTTCAAATACAAAATCAACTATATCATCATATTTACTTAATCCTTCAATAAATTTCAAAAGATTTTCTTCAAGTAACTGATATTTACCCCCTATCATTTTGATGAGCGCAACTAAATTTATAGAATCAATATCTATATCAAGTTCAATATCTCTACCAGTTTCATATCCTAATATTGCATTAAAATTAGCTCTATAGATATCTTCATGAAAATAAAGATATTTCACTAGTTGTATAACAGCTTTCACATTTTTTTGATTGATCAGTTTTGATGTCATATCTGTGACGATTTTTAGACCAGGATATTGATTTTTTAGATACTCATAAATAGCAAGCACATCACTATTTGTATAGGTTAAAATAGCAATTTTATTTGGATCAATATTTGCAGTTAATAACTCATCGATCTTGTTTTTTAAAAATCCAAAATCATTATCTTCATCGCTTATTGTAACAACCTCCACATATCCATCATGTCCAGAGTTTGGTATTTGATTTATATAGTCATAATTTGTAAGATTGTAATAGAGTGAATTAACAAACTCTACAATATTTTTAGCACTTCTATAATTTGTATTGAGACTATCAACTACTATTTGCTCGTTGCTATTTCTATAAACATAATCAAAAAGTTCTTTTCTACCACCCCTAAATCTATAGATCGATTGTTTTGTATCCCCAACATAAAAAAATGTTTTATATCTTTCAGACCCTGATAATACTTCATCTATCAATGGCTTTAATATTTTATATTGCATGATAGAAGTATCTTGAAATTCATCAATCAAAATATGATCAAATTTTGCATCAAGTCTAAAGTATAAAAAATCTTTATCATCAAATTTTTCTAACAATTGAAATACGAAATTAGTAATATCATTAAATTCTAATGAGTTTTTTTCACTTTTAAACCTGATTCTAAATTCTTTAAAATGTATGTATGTCTCAAATAAACTATTTAATACTCCAACCTCTTTGTATCTATAATACAAAGAGAGATAGTGCTTTATTTGAAGCAGATATTGATCTAAATTACTAATAGTTTGTAATTTTTTAAAATAGGAAAATTCAGCTAAACTATTTTTAGTTAACCATGTTTTTCCAAGATCTAATAACTCCTCAAAAGTTTCAAAAGAAACAGCTTTTATTGCTGAAGATGAAAGATCACTATTTAAAACGAATTCTTTTATCTTATAAGCATTTTGAAGAATCTCTTTTTCAAGCTCGTAAACTAATTCAATTGAAAACTCTATAGGAGTATAGTTGTAATTCTTATCTTCAAGTGATCTAAATAATTCAATGATACCATTGAGTTTTTTACTACTTGTATGAGAAAATTCAATTAAATTTGTAAATTTTTGATAATCAAGAGATAAAAGAAATTTATAGACCATAAGATCATAATCATCATTTTCGATACTAAAATCATCGCTTATATTTATATAACCTGCAAATTCACGCAAAATTTTATTGATAAATTTATCTAGCGTAATAATAAAAAGTTCACTTAATAAAAATGTTTTTAGTATATGATTTTTTTTATCTAATATTTGTTTATGTGATAGTTGTGTTTGAGAAGATATTTCATCCAATATATTTATCTGCTGACCAAGTGTAAGTAATGTTTTAAAAATCCTCTCACTCATCTCAGAAGCTGCTTTATTTGTAAATGTGAGTGTTAATATACTATTAGGTTCTATATCCATGAAAAGTAAAGATATGTATCTAAGTGTTAAAGCATATGTTTTACCACTACCAGCACTCGCTTTTAAAGCTAAAAATTGTTTCATAAAGTTCCTATCTATAATATATTAGATTATACATTAGCTTAGGCAATAAGTTAATAAAGTAAAATATACAAATTTATTTAGTAATGATTATGTAAAAAACTATAAAGCTATTAAACACAATCGATAAAGGGGAAAATCATACAAATTAGAATAAAAAAAGAGCCATTAAAAGTTGGCGGCGACCTACGTTTCCACAACTGAAAG
>CALMBI010000214.1 GCA_937860115.1 uncultured Arcobacter sp.
AGCACTTCAAATTTTACAAAAATACAATCACAATGCTTCAATAATAGGTCAAGCACTAAAATCAGATAACCATAAAGTTATTTTAGAATCAGCTTGGGGAACACAAAGATATCTTGATCTTCCAAGTGGAGAATTACTTCCAAGGATCTGCTAATGCTTTTCCTTAAAAATTGTGTATTTTTAAAGGAGTAGATCATGCACGAATATAGTATCGTCCAATCATTACTGGATAGTTGCGAAGAGCATGCAAAAGAAAACAATGCCTCAAAAGTTACAAAAGTAATTGTAAAAATAGGTGTGATGAGCGGTGTTGAGCCTGATCTTTTGCAAAGTGCCTTTGATACTTTTAAAGAAGCTACAATTTGTGAAAAAGCAGAATTTATAATCAATATTCAGCCTATTGTGATACGCTGTAATAATTGTAATCTAGAATCTACTCTAGATAAAAATGAATACGCTTGTCCACATTGTCAAAGTGTAGATATTGTTATTTTAGATGGGGAAGATATGTATCTTATGAGCTTGGAATTAGAATAAGTAAAAGTGACTTTGAATTTTATTACAAAAAAATAATTTCTTATGATTGAGACTGATTTTATCGTTTTTTGATACACTATATTATCAAAAATAATTGGAGCAACCATGATAAAAGATAGATTTAGTAGGATTGGCTTTATTTTAGCTGCTACTGGAAGTGCAGTAGGATTAGGTAATATTTGGAAATTTCCCTATATTACAGGGGATAATGGTGGTGGATTATTTGTACTAGTCTACTTAGTTACTATTTTATTTGTTGGGATTAGTGTTTTTATAGCAGAATCTTATGTTGGGTATGCAACACACAAAAATAGTGTTGATGCGTTTGAAACATTAGCAAAAAGCAATAAACAAGCATGGAAATTTGGTGGATTTACTTTTGTAACAGCTCTTGCTATCCTTTCATTTTACGTGGTTGTTATTGGATGGATTTTAAAATATATGGTAGTTTCGATCACAACCTTACCCCAAAGTGTTCAAGAGGCTCAAAATATGTTTTTAGGGATGCTTAAAGAGGATATGTTCTCTCAGATAGGCTATTTTGTAGTTGCATTTCTTATTGTCGCTTTTATCGTATCAAAAGGTGTAAAAAGTGGGATTGAAAGAGTGAATAAAATCCTTATGCCAGCATTGTTCCTTCTTCTTATAGGTATGCTACTTTATAGTATGAGTTTTGATAGTTTTGGAACTGCACTCCACTTTATGTTTTATCCAGATCTTACTCATTTTAAAAGTGAATCAATTTTAATTGCAGTTGGTCATGCGTTTTTTACACTATCAATTGGTATGGCTGCAATCCTTACATACTCTTCAAGCCTAGAAACCAATACAAACATAGTGAAATCTTCAGTGATTGTAGCTCTACTTGATACACTTGTAGCACTCGTTGCTGGAATTGTTATCTTTACCATTTTATTTAATGCTGGATTTGAGAGTTCTCAAGGAGCTGGACTTGTATTTATAACACTTCCTGCACTTTTTTATGAATTTGGAGCGATTGGCAATATCTTATCTTTAGCATTTTTTACTGCACTTGCATTTGCAGGGATCACATCTGCTATCTCTATCCTTGAACCAGCTGTGAGATATGTAGAGGAGAAAAAAGAGGTATCGCGTGTAAAAGCTACTTATATGATCTCATTTGGGATCGCACTTATTGGACTTGCTACACTCCTTTCAAATCTAACACCATTTAGTAATACACTTACTTTTGGAGATAAAAATCTTTTTGATTGGTTTGACTTTATCTCTTCATCAATTTTATTACCATTAGGTGGGATAGTCACAGCTCTATTTGTAGGATTTTTTATCGATCAGAATCACCTTAAAACAAATATGCTTCATTATATGAGCAAAGGTGTTTATAACACTTGGCTCTTTTCTATACGATTTATAGTTCCACTTGGTGTTGGGATCATTATGATAGAAAAATTAGGGTTATTCTCGTAAAGAGAATACTCTATTGCAAAAAATCGATCGCTTTTTTTGTTAGGGATGAGATAGGTGCACTCTCTAATTTTTTTATATCTATCCACACTATATCCCCATCATATTCATCGATTCTATATAACTTAACATTAAGTCGATATTTTGTGTAGGAGTGTTTATACGAGCCTAGGTAGTTATCTTCGATTGGATCAACGCTCGGAAGTTCTAGCATATTTTTATACATCTTACCACTTGATTTGACCAGAGCTAATTTATTATCTTTAAGGAAGATTCCATAAAAAAGCTCTAATGATTCATATTCTTTCTTTTTTGTTTTTGTATAGATTTCTGGATCTTCTTTTCCATGGCAACTTTCTTGAAGTGGACATTCACGACAGTTTGGACTTTTAGGAGTGCAAATCAGTGATCCAAGATCCATTACTGCTAGATTATGTGCTCGTGAGTGCTTGTGATTAAGAAATTGATCTGCTTTTGTCCAAATCAGATCATTCAGAGGATTAAGAAGTCCAAAAAATCTTTTGATCACTCTTGCTATATTGGTATCCACTACAGGGATAGCTTGATGGTGTCCAAAACTACAAATAGCACTTGCTGTATATTGCCCTATTCCAGGGAGTTTTTGAAGCTCTTTTGGAGAATTTGGTAATCCTTTTTTTGATAAATTTGCTGTTTTATGAAGATTTCTCGCACGACTATAATACCCTAGTCCACTCCAAGAGGCTAAAACCTCATCAAGTGGTGCATTAGCTAAAGTTTGTAAAGTTGGAAATTTTTCTAGAAAATTTGGGTAATATTCCTCTTTTACCCTACTCACTTGTGTTTGTTGAAGCATTATTTCACTTAGATATATATGATAAATATCATCTGTATTTCTCCATGGAAGGTCGTGTCTTCCATTTTTTTCGTACCAATCTAAAAGTGATTTTTGTATTTTCTTCATTTTCTTCCATCAATCTTTTTTCAATTATACAAAATAGGTGATGAAATTTTATAAATTGTTATAAATTTACAAAAACAACCTACCAAAATATCTTTTACAAATTATAATCAAAGAAAAAACTTACGGAGAAAAAGATGAAAGTCGTTTTAACAATAGCAGGAAGTGATAGCAGTGGTGGTGCTGGTATCCAAGCAGATCTCAAAACTTTCGAAGCATTTGGAGTTTTTGGAACTTCAGCGCTCACAGTTCTCACTGCTCAAAATACACAAGGAGTTACGGATATCAGTAGAATCGATCCAAAGTTTTTAAAAGCACAACTTGATGCAATTTTTGATGATTTTGAAGTATCGGCTATAAAGATCGGGATGTTATTTTCAAATGAGATTATAGATATAGTAAGAGAATTTATAAAAGATCTTGATATTCCTATTGTATTTGACCCTGTATTTATCTCAAAAGCGGGAAGTAAACTTCTAAGTGATGATGCGATTATCAATATGAAGTCACTTTTACCTTATGTTACAGTTATAACTCCAAATTTATTTGAAGCAAATAAACTTTTTGGATATGAATTTGCTAATACTGATAGTTTGGAAGAGATTATAAAACTCCCTTGCGGTGTTGTTATAAAAAATCATATTCATGAAATTAATCTTCACCAAAGAAGTATCGATACACTTTATTTAGGGCGAGATAAATTTATTTTTGATACCCCATATATCCAAACATCAAACACTCACGGTACAGGCTGTAGCTATAGTAGTGCAGTTGCTGCAAATCTTGCTCTTGGAAAAACTTTACAAGAATCGATTCAAATAGCTAAAAAGTTTATCTATCTAGCTATCAAAAATGCACCAAATATAGGTCATGGGAAAGGTCCAATCGCTCATAAAATAGGAGGTGAAATATGTCACATAGAGAAAAACTAAAAGGGCTTTATGTTATCACTGATGATAGCTTAACCCCTTCAAATACACTTTTTTCTCAAGTAAAACAAGCGATAGAAGGTGGCGCGAAAATTGTTCAGCTAAGAGACAAAAAAAGCAGTGATAAAGTGATTTTACAAACAGCCCTCAAACTTCAAGAGTTGTGTCGAAGTTATAATCTACTTTTTGTTCTTAATGATAAAGTGGAACTAGCGATACAACATAAATTTGATGGACTCCATATAGGTAAAAGTGACCATGGTAGATTTGAAGAGATTAGAGCAAACTTTAAAGGTGTTTTGGGAGTTTCTTGTTATGGAGATATAGCAAAAGCACAAGAGTTTGAAACTTTAGGAGCTGACTATGTTGCATTTGGTTCATTTTATAGCTCACCTACCAAACCAGACTCAAATATAGTGCCACTAGAAACTCTTAAAATCGCTAAAAATCGCCTCACTATCCCTATTTGTGCAATAGGTGGGATACATAGTGAAAATCTTAGTGAAGTACTAGAAAATAGAGCTGATATGGTAGCTGTGATAAGTGATATCTGGAAAAGTGAAGATATCAAACAAAAATGTGAAATATACAAACAACAATTAGATTAGGAGAAACAAAATGACAAAAATAAAAATAGCACTAGAGTGGTTTATAAATCCAGATCATCTTCCAATGATCGCTGGAGTTGAGCTTGGAAAGTATAAAGAAGCTGGGCTTGATGTAGAGATTATACAGCCAATAGAACATTATGATGGGTTTGAAGATCTCAAAAGTGGGAAAATCGATATCCACTGCAATGAACCTTTGCATCTGTATGAACACTATTTTGATGGGATTAAGTCCCTTGGATGTTTTTTTGAAACACGAGGTGGTGTGATGATTAGAAAAGATAGAGTTGAAAAATTAAAATCAAATCAAAAGATAAAAATAACAACTCCAGCATCCAATGATGTGACAAACAAAATAGGATTTGAGATACTCAAAAGATATGCCCTTAAAGAGGGGTTTGAGCTATCAAAAGAGAATGTAGAGTTTGTAGAGACTGATTTTTGGCATCTGAGCAATATGCAAAATGATGAGAGTTTTGATGGTGCTTGGCTTTGTTTTTACAACTTTGAAGGGATAGAAGCAAAGATGAAAAATTTTTCAAATCTTTTTATAGACCAGCTTATCGCTCCGTATCCAAATTTTTCAGCACTTGAATTTATGACAAGTGAAGCGATTATCAAAGAAAAAGGGGAAGCCCTTTGCAATTTCATCAAAGTAACCAATGAGATGGCAAGCTACTGCAAAAAAAATCAAGAAGTAGTCAAAACTCTCTACTATGACTACACTAAAGAAGAATCAAGTGAATTGATGGATAATATCATCGCTGATACAATTCCAAGACTCGAAACTGATATCAAAGCTGATGATAAAAGATGGCTTGAGCTTTATAAATTTTTAGAGGAACTCAATGTTGTAAAACTCGGTGACACTGAGTACCAATCTATTTGGTCAACACCAAAACACTAAAATAAAAAGCAGATGGAAGTTTGATGTTTCCAAATGATCTTTTTTCAAAATCAATTAGAAAGATTTAGATGAGAGTTTTATTTATTATTTTCATTTGTTTAGGGGAACTTTTTGCACATCAAAACTCTCTTGGGATTGGTGCCATTTATAGTACAAGTCCCTATAAATCGCAAGATGATAAAACACTTGTAGTTCCTATCATAAAACTATACAAAAGATAATTTTTATATCAAAGGCTTAGAGCTAGGATACCAATACAATCATTTCATCTCATTTATTGCTCAACCTAGATTATCTGGAAGTAAAATTGAAGGAGCAGAAGAGAAAAAAGACACTTTTGAAACAGGTATCAAAATCACCAATCCAATAGATGATTATAAACTCACTTATAAAGCTCTTTTTGAATCACTTGGAGTTTATGATGGCTGGAGACATAATCTTAGCCTGAGTAAAACTTTTGTAAAGATGCCATTTATTTTTATCCCAAATATTGGATTAGAATATCAAGATGCAAAAACAAGCGAGTATTATTTTGGAGTCAAAGAGAGTACAATCTATCCAAAGTATGATGTTGGGGATACTTTTTGTATCACAGGTGGGTTTGTTGGAATTTTCAATATCTCAAAACAATATGGTTTCAATCTTATCTACAACTACAAAAAGTTAGATGACAAAATCACTCAAAGCCCAATAGTTACAACAAACAACAAACAAACTATCATAGGAAGTTTTGTATATAAATTTTAAAGGGGAAAAATGAAAAAATCACTATTTTTAGCTTTTTTAGCGATTATATTTGTAGGATGTGGTGGAAAAAATCCACCACTCCAAACTGTAAAAAATGTAGATATCCAAAAATATCAAGGGACTTGGTATGAGATAGCAAGGTTTGAGCATTTTTTTGAAAAAGGGTGCAAAAATGTCACAGCAACCTATGAAATCAAAAATGATGGTGACCTAAAGGTTATCAACCGATGCACCAACATAGAAGATAATACACAAAAAGAAGCAATCGGTACTGCATATAGCGTTGATAATACAAACTCCAAACTCAAAGTGAGTTTTTTTAGACCATTTTATGGGGATTATTATATTTTGGATTTGGCGGATAATTATAGCTATGCTCTTGTAGGAGCTCCAAGTAGAGAGCTTTTGTGGATACTAAGCCGTACAAAAACTCTTGATGAAACCACAAAACAAAAGATTTTGGATAAACTCCCTCCACTCTTATTTGATAAAGAAAAGTTTATCTGGACAATTCAAGAATAGATAAGATGTAGGAGTTCTCCCTACTTCTCTTTTCTGCTCTCTTTTATCACCTGATACGCTTGGTTTATCTCTTGTGTTTTTGCTGTTGCTTCTTGTATATATGATTCATCTTTATTTTGGGAGCTTATGATATCTGGATGGTATTTATGAATCTGTTTTCTATATGTTTTTTTGATAATTTCTATATCATCGCTCTCTTTCACTCCAAGTATCTCATAAGCTTCTTTTGGACTCATAGATTGTTGTTTATTTTGCGTCATATTTTCAAACTTACTAACGATCTCTTCATAAAGAGCATCAGCAATTTGCAACTCATGCATAATTTCTCGTAAGACAAGATCCTCTTCTTTCCCAATTCCATTATCAATAAATGCAAGTTGAATCAAAAATGCTACAAAATGTTTTCGTTTTAAAATACTTCTCCCAAGGAGTCTATTAAGTTCTTGTGATATTTGTTTTGTATCATCTGTTTTTTCTTTTTCTTCGTTGAAAATCTCTTTCATGATAGCTCTTGCTTTATCTTTATCATCAAAGATTTTAGAGATATCATCAAACATCATCCCAATGAGTTGAGCTTCAAGCTCTTGCACCCTCCCATCTGCTTTAGCTACTTTAGCTACAAGTGCTATAAATAGTCCAAGTTCACTTTTTCTAAAGTGTTCTTTTGAGGTTGCTAGTTTATTTAACTTTCTTCTTCCATAAAATTTATAGATTTTAAATACTATATACAAAGTAGCGATGATAGTAAGTGTGATAAAAAAGTTTGCAATAAATGCATAATAAAATATTACTAAGATTATCCCTAAAGTGATCCATTTTTTTAAGTTCATTATTGTGTCCATTTTGTTAGATTTTTTGTGTAATTATTTTCGGATGTTAATTTTTGTTTTTTAAAGGCTCCTCTTTGTATGTTTAAAATATATATTTTTCCATTATACCCCAAACTTACCCAAAGTTTTCTATTTGATAATGAGACATGAGATCATAAAACGGTATTGTATTATAAAACCCCACTAATAAACAAAAACTCACTACAAAAATTCACAAACTCTCTATAAAATAAGCAAAAATTAGGAGTAATCTATGTTAAAAGAGTTATTATTTACAGGACTTGGAACTGCGGTACTTTTGAAAGAAAAAGTAGAAAGTGAAATCAAAAAACTAGAAGAATCTGGAAAGCTTAAAACAGATGATGCAAAAAGTTTTTTACAATCACTTGAACAAAAAGGGAAAGATGAAGAACAAAGAGCAAAAGAGGAGCTCAAAAAGATTTTAAAAGAGGTGATCGATGAGCTTGGACTTGCTACAAAAGAGGACTTAGAAAAACTCAAAGAGAGTTTTAAGTAACCAATGCAACTCTATACCCCTCTTAGACTCTTTCTTACTTTTAGATTTCTTTTTACACTTTTTTTAGTGATAAAGAAAAAAACGAGTCTTTTAGGAATCAAATCACTAAAACCTAAACAACTTAAAAATACCATCATCACTTTGGGGGCTAGTTTTATTAAACTTGCTCAAGTGTTAGCTACGAGGAGTGATTTTTTCTCCAAAGAGTATTTAGAGGAGTTAAAAGAGCTTCACGATGATATTCCACCTATGAAACAAGAAGATTTTGAAGCTGTTTTTAAACGAGCTTTTCAAATCTCTCCATTTGAAAGTTTTGATACAACACCAATCGCTTCAGCTTCAATAGGACAAGTACATAGTGCGATGCTTCATGGAAATAAAGTAGCGGTGAAGCTAAGAAGAACCCAGATAAAAGAGAGGGTACAAGCAGATATAAAAATCATCTCTTTTTTTAATATTCTTTTTCGACCACTTTTTTCAAAACATACAAAAAATTCTATTGAAGCGGTTATCTCAGAGTTTTCAAAGATGATTTTGCAAGAGGTGAGCTTAAAGCATGAAGTAGAAAATTTATGCGAGTTTAGTGAAGTGTATAAAGATTTTGGGATAATTTTTCCAAAACCATATCTTGAACATTGTAGCGATGAAGTTATTGTTATGAGTTACGAGGAGGGATTTCGGTTTGATGATAAAGAGAACCTTTTTAAATACAACATTGACTTTCAAGAACTTATAGCAAAATTAGTCAATTTTTACACAACTCAAATGCTTATCAAAGGATATTTTCATGCAGACCCACACCCTGGAAATCTCCTTGTGACTTCAAAAGGGGAATTAGTTTTACTTGATTTTGGGATGGTGAAATCTGTTCCAAATGAGACAAGACTTG
>CALMBI010000215.1 GCA_937860115.1 uncultured Arcobacter sp.
AAATGATGTATTGTCTATATCTATTCAGACCTTAGCACAAAATGAAGGAAATGAACTGATATCAAATAGCAATATTTCATCAGACCTAATGAGTGGTTTTCATGTAGACAAGAATGGATATGTTGAGTTGTCTCTAATTGGTTTTGTAAAAGTTGCTGGACTTACTACCACTGAGGCTAGAGAACTGATAAAACAAAAAGCAAAAGAGTATTACAAAGATCTGATCAGCTCTTCAACACAAAATAACTATAAACAAGAATCTAAAGTTGTACTCGATGAGATATTACTTCGTGAAAATAAAATAACACCTAGTATTATTATTGCTAAATATAAAAATGATGAAGTTATGCAAGACAAAGCATTACTCCAAGAACTTTTAAATTTTGCAGCCAAACACGATTATGCAGCAATTGCAAAATTTAAAAGAGTCTATAAAAATATCAATATCTCAACATGTAAACGATTTGGATACCCTGATATTAAGTCTGTATTTGCAATGATTGATGGACAAATGATCAAATACTATCTAGATAATCAAAAATGCAAAGAGATCAATGAGCTCTTTAAAACACTTGATAGTTTTTCAATCAAAAAGATTGTTAATGAAACAAATGAAACAGAAGGTGTTTTAAATTGTATGCTTGAAGATCCACATCTTGATAGTTTTAATGCTGTTAATGACTTCTTAAAAGATACAAAAAATGGAATGAACTATATTTTACTAGAAAAACTTGCATATATTCTAGGTGAATATAACAAAGGGATCGATATCACTAAAAAAATTGATATGATGGGTGATGACAAGATCAAAGCTTTAGAATTTTTAGATAGATTTGTACTCTATGGTGCACTCAATAACAATTTTAGTATGGATAAATTTTTCACTTATGCTAATGCAAATCCTAAATATATTGAAGCAAACAAAGAAAATCCACCAATAATCGACTTTTATTATCATTATTATTTATATCTACTTAAACAAAACAAAGAAAAAGATGCAAAAAAAATACTACGACAACTGTATAACGTACAAAATAAGATGAAAGTATTTGTATATAGTCCTTATGTAGAATTGCAACTTGCACTTGAGAGAAAACTTAACAATGACTATAAAGGCGCTTTAAAGTTTTTTGATGAAGGACTTGAAAATCCAAGAAGACTCAAACCAAATGATAGAGTTGAGCTTTATTATCAAAAAGCACAAATCTATAAGGCTCAAAATAAAACAAACCTCTATAAAGATATGATAGATAAATGTAAAGGTGTTGAGAAAGCTGATAATATCTATAAAGATATGTGTAGTAAATTATAATTTCCCTTATTAAAAATGTAACAAATTAGATATTTTTGTAGATTATGAACCATCAATCTACCATCTTATATTAAAATATCTTTCACTTAATGGACCTTCTGTTTGGTCGATATTGGAGCCTCTTAGTTTCGATGCACCATTAGAAGCTGAACCTGTACCTTGTGAAGTCGATTGATTAAAAACAGTTGCAACAGTGATCATGTAACCTATCAATAATGAAAAACCAATAAGAATAATTGTTGTGATCATTCTCATCTTTTTTGATCGTTTTTGAAGATGGTACGTTTGCTCTTGCAATCTTAATGCTCTTGTTAATTTTTTAGCCTCTAACTGTTCTTTACTCTCTATTACTATTTGTCTCATCTGTCTCATTGGTTTTAACTCCTTTATTAGAAAATTCTAACTGACAAAAGTTGCCAAAAGTAACATCAAATCAGGCGATGTGGTGATTATAAAAAATATAAAAAGTTCCTAATATTTATAAATATATCTATAATGTAGTATTTTTATAGATTGCAACTTTTGGCTACTTTTTATCTATATAATAATGGTATTAAAATCTAAAAGTGGGAAAGTATATGGGAAAAAGTGTCAATTTAAAAACTAATTCTAAACAATTTACATTTGTCTACCAAAATGAAAAAATTGTATATATTTCAAATGATTTTTTCAAACTCTTTGATTGTTTTGAATCTTTGGAGAGTTTTTTGGCAAACCATCAAGATATAGAAGAGTTATTTTCTTATACTCACAAAACAAGAAAATTTTATACAAAAATCAACAATTCAACGCTCCCTTGGTATAAAAATTTTTTGCAAAAAAACTTTACAAATAATCGTGTTGTTTTTTACTATAACAATCAAGAGTATTATTTTCATTTTTTTATCACCCAATAATTTACACAATCTGATGAGTTTAGTATCACATTTCGTTCGTTAGAAAAAACAATAGCTAAAGAAAAAAGACTAGTAAAAACTTATCACAATCAACAACATAGAATCAAAAAATTAGAGCAACTTTCAAAACACAAAGATAAACTCTCACTAATGGGAGAGATGATGGAAAATATAACACATCAATGGAAACAACCACTCACAAATATTTTATTCAC